>MNZY01000141.1 GCA_001873845.1 Candidatus Altarchaeum sp. CG2_30_32_3053
AAAATTTATAAAAAAGTCATAGACAATGAAAGGAAAGGTATTTATCTCGGAAAAACTGTGCAGATAATTCCGCATGTTACTGATGTCATAATAGAACATATTAAACAAATCAATGAAAACAAAGATGATGATGCTAAAAACAAAGATGATGATGCTAAAAACAAAGATGATGATGCTAAAAACAAAGATGCTAAAAACAAAGATGATGATGCTAAAAACAAAGATGCTAAAAACAAAAATCACGATGTAATTATTATAGAAGTAGGTGGAACTGTTGGGGATATGGAGAATATGGTGTTTCTTGAAGCACTCAGACAACTTTCAATAAAAGAAAAGGTTGTATTCGTGCATTTATCATACATTCCGATCAGCAGCGGAAACGAGCAAAAAACAAAACCAACGCAACACTCCATCAGAAATTTACTCCAGCTTGGAATATATCCTGACATAATTATAGGACGATGCGGGACAGATCTTCGGGAAAATACTAAAAATAAAATTTCGCTTTTCGGAGGGGTTGAAAAGGAATCTGTAATCAGTGACCCGGATGCGGAAATTTACGAACTTCCTTTATTGTTTGACAGGCAAAATCTGGGAAATATTGTAATGAATAAGTTAGGTATTGAAATAAATCAGGATATGGAGAAAAATAAATTTAAGGAATTAAAGAGGTGGAAAAATTTAGTCAAAAATTTAAAAAACAAATCAAACCCGGTAAGTATAGGAGTTATAGGAAAATATGCTCATCTTGAAGATGCATATCTGAGTATTAAGGAAGCAGTGAAACACATTCAGATGAATTTAAATATTCCGGTTAATTTTGAAATTGTTGAGGCCGAAAGTGAAAATTTAGAGGAAAAATTAAAAAAATTTGACGGAATTATTGTTCCGGGAGGGTTTGGGATAAGGGGAATTAAAGGGAAAATCAGGGCAGTAAATTTTTGCCGGGTTAATAAGGTTCCTTTTTTGGGGATGTGTCTGGGATTTCAGCTGGCAGTTATAGAATTTGCAAGAAATGTTTGCAGTATAGATAGTGCTAATACTAGTGAAGTGGATAAAAAATGTCCAAATCCGGTTATTGATTTGTTGTTTGAACAAAAGGAAATAACTGATTTGGGAGGAACGATGAGATTGGGTGCTTATCCATGTGTTATTAAAAGCAACACACTGGCACACAAAATTTATAACAGAGATACAATTAACAGAAGATACAGACACAGATACGGGCTAAATTTAAAGTATAAAGAAATTTTGGAAAGAAACGGAATAAATTTTTCAGGAACATCACCTGACGGAAAACTGATGGAAATTTTGGAGTTGAGCCGGGAAGTGCATCCATTCTTTGTTGCTTTACAATATCATCCGGAATTTTCTTCACGGCCGGAAAAACCGGAAGAATTGTTTGTTGGGCTTGTAAATGCATGTGTCCAAAGGAAAAGTAAAAAGAAAAAGAGCAAATAAATATATTTTGAAAAGTTTTGTTGTCTTTTTGAATTACAACAAACCCGGGGTTTTTGCTGTTTGGGAAAATGACAAAATTTGCAGGCAAAGGCTTTTTATGGATTTAAACAAAAAGATATATGATAAACATAATAAACATAATATTAAGGCAATAACATGAGCAAAGAACAAAAATTTTTAAAAGCAATAAATGACGCATTTGGTGCATATAATACCTATGGGGCAAGAAGTAATAAAAAACTCATCCCTGTTCATAAATGGTTCGCAAACATAATAGAGGCAAATTTAGGAACTGGTTATTCTGTAATGAGCTTAGGGAAAGAAGAAGGAAAAGAATATACAATAGAGGGCAAATATTATCCTAAAACCGTAGATATATCTGTTTTTAAAGTAGAGAATAAAAAAAAGAAAATAATATCTATAATAAGTTTCAAGTTTGTAACTTCTAATTATAAACAAAATGCCAATAATTATTTTGAGAATTTGCTTGGCGAGACGGCAAATATAAGACGAATAGGTGTTGGTTTTGCACATTTTCTTGTATTAAGGGGACATACTCCTTATTACGATAAAGCAGCAGGAAGCGAACTAGGAGAACTAAAAAAAATAGAGATTTTACATGAAAAGGACTTGTTGAAGTATGTCAAACTATTCAATGACTTAGATTTCCCTCACAAACCAGAGGTTTTAGGTATTGCAGTGATTGATTTTGACGATAAAGGCAATGCATATTTTGTAAATATCAATAAACTTGAGTTGTCAGAAGAGATTAAAAACACATTAAACACTGATTTATCTCTTGCTAATTTTATCAAAAAATTCATTGCATTGTGTCAGTTAAAAAGTTAAAATAAAATATGATGAAAAAAATTTCCAATGAAAAACTTAATGGTATTGTATATACACCAAAAAGAATAGTTAACTTAATATTAGATAATGTTAATTACACTACTGAATATAATATACATTCCAAAAAGATTATTGACCCCTCCTCGGGTGTAGGGGCTTTTTTAGTTGCGGTTGTTGATAAATTTATAAATAGTGCATTAAAAAATAATAAAACAACTAACAACATTAAAAGTTTATTAGAGAGTAACATATATGGCTTTGATATTGATAAAGAGGCGGTTGAAAATTGCAGATCGAACTTAAACAATGTTGCTAAAAAATATAGCATATTGGATGTTAATTGGAATTTACTGTGTATAGATAGCCTTAACAGGGAAATTGTCTCAAAATATTTCAAAAAATTTGATTTTGTAGTTGGAAATCCACCATATATTAGAATTCAACATTTAGGAAAAGAGAGAAGGGGAAAAATTCAAAGGGAATGGAGTTTGTGTCAATATGGCTCTACTGACATTTTTATAGCATTTTTTGAACTCGGATATAATTTATTAAATGATAGAGGTAAATTGGGTTATATTACCCCTAATACATTTTTAAAAACAAAAGCAGGAGAAAGTCTAAGATATTTTCTAAAAGAAAGTAAATCACTAAAAACATTAATTGATTTTGAACATTATCAGGTCTTTGACAACGCCACAACATATTCAGTTATTACTATATTGGATAAATACAACAACAAGGATATATTTTCCTTATACAAAGGTGATTTAGACAACATAAAATATCTTGAGGATGTTAATATAAATAATCTAAACATAGATAATTGGATACTAACTTCTAATGAAATTTTAAAAAAACTTAAACATATTGAAACTCGAGGGATTCATTTAAGCAAAATATCAGATATACATGTTGGGATTACGACATTGGCAGACGATTATTATATTTTCAAAGAACCGGTTATAAAAGCAGACATCGCAACAATAAGATTAAAAGATGGTAGAGAATTTAATATAGAAACATCTATTTTAAAACCAATAATAAAAGCATCTGTATTAAAAAATTCAGACGATGACCAAAATAGATATGTTATTTTCCCCTACAAAAAAGTCAAAGGGGAACATAAAATAATGCAGGAAAATGAATTAAAAGAGAGTTATCCTTTAACTTACAAATACTTTTTATCAATAAAAAAGGTACTTTTGGCAAGAGACAAAGGAAAACCAAATACGGTCTCTTGGTACGCATTTGGGCGTTCACAAGGATTGGATACCTCATTTGGAAAGAAAATATTAACTTCTGGCATGAATCTAAAGCCAAATTTTATTGTTTGGGAAAGGGAAGAATATACTTTTTATGCGGGATATTGTATCAAATTTGAGGGGAACCTAAACTGGTTAGCTAAACAACTAAACTCATCTTATATGGAATTTTATATAAATTATATAAGCAGAAAATATCAAAATAATTATAAGTCGTTTGCTAAATCATTTATTGAAAAATTTGGCGTTGAAAATATTGACTTAAAATTTCATCGGAAACAGCATACTTTTGTTGATTTTTAAGATAATCACTCTACGGCAAATTTTTTTCAAATCAAATAAATACGGTAATTGCGAAAACTTTTAATAAAAATAGTAGGTGGAACGCTGTGTCGTTCCTTACCCTAACAGGTCGTATAACCAAAGGTATCTGGCTGAGGGCTATCACTCTTACATTTCGTGAAATTGCCTTCGGCAACTTCTTTTATCTACAAAAAGTTATATGCAATTCGAAAACATGCCTTTCACAGAAAGGAGACCGTAAATTATAATGAAGTTGTTGCCTTTGTTTAACTTTATAAAAGGAAAAGAGATAATGAAATTGCTACGCAATTTTTATCTAACGATAGTTAAATAAAATTTTTTTCTTATTTTTACAGGTGGGATTTTTATGGATTTAAACAAAAAGATATATGATAAACATAATATTAAGGCAATAACATGAGCTGAGCAAAGAACCAAATGTAAATAATATTACAGCTTTGGCTCTAAAAAGGGATAAAAAATATGTCGTTGTTACAGGAGGAGTAATGAGCGGACAGGGAAAAGGTATCGTTTCCGCGTCAATCGGAAAAATTTTAAAGAGTTACGGATTAAAGGTTGGAATGCTTAAGATAGATGGCTATCTGAATGTTGACCCCGGAACTTTAAATCCTTATGAACATGGAGAGGTGTTTGTTTTGGATGACGGAACAGAGACCGACCTTGATTTAGGGCATTACGAAAGATTTTTAAATTTAAATTTAGACAAAGACTCAAGTGTAACAAACGGCAA
>MNZY01000140.1 GCA_001873845.1 Candidatus Altarchaeum sp. CG2_30_32_3053
CAAAATTTGCAAAAATACTCTTGTTTCGATGACAGAAAATTGTCGTTGATTGGCAACGATGACAAAAAACTGTCATTGATAGACAACGATGACAAAAAATGTCAACAACAGGCAACGATGACAAAAAATTGACATCGTACTATATAAGGATTAAGTTTTAATTAATAAAAGTAATGTAAAATTTTTGTAAAAATTAAGGATGTGATAATAAGGGCGATAAAATTTATGCGACGGGCTCGCGGAGTTTTGGATAAAAACTAAAGAGATCGGCTACGGGGAGGATTCAAGAGGATCTCAAAACCAATAAATAAAAATTTAAAAAATATAAAATAAATAAAAATTTAAAAAACAAAAACAAAAAAATGGAAAACAAAAATCTAAAAAATATGATCCCAGTTGTCCTTGTATCGGTTTTGGTACTGCTGGGAGCGTTTGCAGTTGTGAATGCTCAAGATGAGGACAGAACTAGAGTAGTTAGTTCTGTAGAGATTCTTCCTTGTGTGGAACCGGCTATGGTTGTTGATAACGCAACCAAAAAAGTATCCGAGAATGCAAAAAAGGCAATGAAACACATAGCAAAAACACAAAACACATCTGAAGACCAATTAGAAGTAATGAGTGAAGTACATGTGAATTTTTCATTAACTAAACAGAAATTATGGGCAGAAAAAGTACTTGATAAAAAATCAGGCGGAATATATGGTATTTATTTTGATGAAAACGGCAACATTGCAGATTTCAAAAAAGCAAAAGAGGAAGAGGATAACGCACACAAGAACAAGTACGGAAAGTTAGAGCCATCATTGTATGAAAAATTGCAAGAGATGAATTCTGATGATAAAATTAAAGTTGGAATCTGGCTTACTCCCGTTGACAGTGAAAAAATTGAAAATGATGTTCTTTCAAAGCATCCGAATGTTAAGACATTCAAGGGACAAATAACGCCATCAAAAGAGAAACCGGAAAATAACGGCACTTCAACAAGTGAAGAAGCAAAGAAAATCAGAGAGGGAATATTTGAAGAAAAGAAAAACGCATATAAATCAAAAGAGAAACCATTGATTGATGAATTGAAGAAAAAAGGTTTTGATATTGATTACGCGAGTATTGCAGCACCGTTGGTTTTTGCTAATTTAACCAAAAAAGAGATACTTGCACTGGAAAAAAGAGGGAATGTTGATGGGGTATATTTATCAAGAATATACGAGCCAGAGTTAGATAGTGCATCGCCGACAATTCGTGCACCTTATGTTTGGGGTAAAGGATATGATGGGAGCGCGGTAAAAGTTGCAATTGTTGAAACAGGTAGAGTAGATTTTAATCATCCAAATTTAGCTCATGCTCAGGGTTGGCCTAGCGCATTTCGACCCAGCGGCAATATCGGTGATCATGCTACGCAATGTGCTGGAATAATGGCAAGTAACCATAATATATACAAAGGAGTAGCCCCTGATGTTGATATTTTGAGTGCAAATGCAGCGTCGTGGAGTGATGGCGATCTTGTTGCTGCATCGGATTGGGCGTTAGAAAACGGTGCAGATGTTTTAAGTTGTAGCTTTGGTGTTGGCGCCACTCCCGATCTGGTTGCATTAGACAAATATTACGATAATGTCATATGGGAACATTATCGTGCTGTTGTTAAATCTGCGGGTAATCGAGGAGGTTCTGGTTGCTCGGGTGATGATGGTGCTATTACAAGTCCTGGACTTGCATACAATGTGATTACGGTTGGTGGAACAAATGATGAGAACACCCAAGAATGGAAAGATGATGGAAGGTATCTTTGTTCAAGTTATGGGGATCCAGAATCCCCCCATAATGATAGAAATAAACCAGAAGTTAGTGCTGTTGCTGAAAATGTAAGAACTACGACAACAGGAAATGGATGGAAGACAGGTGATGGTACAAGCTATGCTGCACCCGCTGTCGCTGGAGAAATTGCTTTATTGATAGATAGCTATAGAAACTTGAGAGATTGGCCAGAGGTTACTAAAGCAATAGTTATGGCAACAGCCGTACATGACACATATACAGGTCCAATGAGGGGTAATTATGATGACCAAGAAGGAGTAGGAACTGTTGTAGCATCACATGCGTACAAAATAGACTTTTGGGAAGGTACTACTGAAACTGCAAGTAGTCTCCCAAAAGATAAGTATTTTTATGCTGAAGCAGGAGAAAAAGTAAGATTTGTGATAACATGGGATTCACATACGTGGAAGACTTTATGGTGGTGGAATGATGAACTAAAAGCAGATTTAGATCTTACTATTTACGATCCAAATGGGAACTATGTAGGAGGATCTTTCACTTGGGACAACAATTATGAAGTTGTAGAGTTTACGGCACCGGTTACGGGAAATTATAAAGCACAGATAAATGACTACCGATTTGACGATTCGTACGAATATCTTGGATTAGCAGGGTTAAGAATGCCCGCACCACACATCTTTACGGGCAGTGCCTCTCAAGGGCAGGATAGCACACAGCACGGTTTTATCGTACCTGAAGGAACTGCAGATATGTTTGTGAGCTTGATTATGCCTTCTGGAACAGACTTTGATCTAAGTGTATGGGATAATGTAAACAGAAGAACGGGCGGTTGGACGAGTACTGATTGGAACACGAGAAAAGATATACCAAATTCTGCATATAGTGAATACTGGGCAGACCCAGAATGGGTCTGGGTTTCGCCACCAACGGCTGATACGAGTACAGTATGGAAAACAGGGACTTATGCATATTCTGGAAGTGGAACGTACACAATAAAGGTTGAAATGACTTAACTTCTTGGTACATTATGTATTATTGCCACCGACGAAGTCGGTGGTATTTTTTATTTTAATATTATACGATAAATATTATACGATGATTAAATGGTATGTGCTGATCTTCACACTAATAGTTTTAATGATCAGTGGGTGTATTACGGAGGTAACAAAAGAAAAAGAAATCCCATTCGAGAACCTTGAGATTGGTTATATTAGTGATAGAGCAGATAATAATTTCTTTATTATTCTAAACGATACAGATCTTCACAAGCTATATGACACAGGTATTTATGTCTATATGGATGTGGATGATGAATTGAAAAAATCTTTTAAGACTTCAAAAAATGTTGATTTATCAAAAATTGATTTTGATGATTATTTTATTATAGTCGTAATCCATCCAAATCAGCACATGGACATAAAAGTTAAGAAAATTAATCAAATTGAAAATATTTTAAGTTTAGTTGTAGAGACAAAATCATCAGAGAGTAGATACCTAGATGCAGAAATGTTCCACTATAATATTGTAAAAATCAAAAAATCTGATTTAATAAAGAGGAGTAATTTAACATTTATTTTTGTTGACGAAAAAGAAGGGAGATCATGCAATAAATCCGTTGATATTTTATGAATCATATAAAAATCAATGGAACGTACGGAACTATGCAAACGAAATTAAAATTTTATTCAGAACTACAAAAACCGCAATACAATACTTCCCTTACACGAGAAACCTGAGCGTCTGCAACGTCTGCGGCACGACAACGGGCGGCTTACACGAAAAATGCAAAAAATGCGGGGCTGAGAACTTGCAGTGGATGGCAAAGGAGTACTGGAAGCTATTTCATAGGAATAATTTTCTTATCATATTAAAAAATACACAGAATCTATCCGCAGCATATGGAGTTTAGATTTTCAAAGTTGATCTAACAGTCGCAACTAATTAATCCCGAATTTTATGTAATTTCCATAGACTTCACAATTTATCCCGCAACATTCACGCTATCTCGTCTCGCAGAAGTTTTTGAACTCCTCAAGTAAATCCGCGCATTCTTTTTTGCTTTCGATGAATTCGACAAAATTCGTCAGCTGGTTAATGCTTTCGGGACTTAAATTATGCTCCAGTTTACAGGCATCCGCTTTTGCAACGGCATCCGGGACAAGCATAACCTTTAATATTTTCGTTAACGTGTCATGCCGGTGCTTAATTGATTTCGCAATTTGTTTACCTTTATCGGTTAATACCGCGCCGCTGTATTTCTCATATATTATAAGCTTCTCGCTTTCAAGTTTCTGAAGCATCGCACTCACGCTCGGAGGAGTCACGTTCAGCTCCTCTGCTATGTTTTTAGTTCTCACGTAACCTTTTTCCGAGATTATATTGTATATTGCTTCAAGATAGTCCTCGATGTTTTTTGAATAATTTTTAAATTCAGACTTAAGCAACCCAAAAATTTAAAATTCGTTTAATTCGGGGCTTTTTCAACGCCCTATGACAAGGAAGTAGTACTAAATTTTATTTATATTTTGGTTATTACCTCCCTGTTTCCCTGCCCTGATATCAAGATACCAAGCGGTGTTGAATTCAACATAATATTCTTGCCTCGTTTTTCTCTGCGTATTAATTTCATTTTCTCTAATTTGTTTAATGTCCGGTGAAGCTGTCTGAACGCAGATTTTTCTTTATCTGCTGAATCGGAATTCTTTGAATCCCCGTATATCATACCACAGTACTCTTTCTTTATTTTTGCAAATAGATTTT
>MNZY01000078.1 GCA_001873845.1 Candidatus Altarchaeum sp. CG2_30_32_3053
AGGAGGGAACCAAAAGAACAAGATTGTTTTTGATAGCGCAGTCAAATCCTCTTGGGAATATGTTGTTGAGACTTATAAAAATCCAAAATATCCTGTTTCGCCTTCAGACATCGCGAATTATCTAATATCGTTGGTATTTTGTTTGATTAGTTTGACTTGAAAACATATTTTTTAAGTAAAAAGATAAGTAATATTCCTAAAGATATTGCAAAAAATGTAACAGCAACAAATTGAGCAATGCTAAGTTGTAGATAACCTTTATATAGAGGTATAATAAATCCTCCTGCAACTGCTACCCTAACCCCAAAAAATATCATAACTATGATGACAAATTTAAGATCACTAATCCCATATTTGCGTTGTATTTTTTCAACACTTCTCTCATATCTACTATTATAATGTACAAAGAAGGTAAAATATAGAATAACTGCAACTGGAGCCAATATTGTTAGATAGAACATCGTAGATAGAGATATATATTCATTATTAATTATCTGGCTAGTTATATAGCTGAGGTTTGCAAATATGATTGATGTAAAACTTAAAATGATATAAATAATAAGTTTTTCTTTAAAACTCGTTTCTTTAAATATTTCGTAAACTTTTTTTTCTTTCTCTTTTTTCTGGATATCTTTATTTGTTTCCATTTTGTTTTTTATTCTTTAACCTTATATTCTTTTAATTTTATAGTGACAAACATTAAACCATCTATTGATTCTTCTTTTACCATACCAACACCATAAGCAAACCACCTGTCAGTTGACACCAAAATTCTGCCGTCATCATCTCTAACTATGATATTTACTTTATAAGTTTTGAATGTTCCAGCAGGAATGGTTATTGTTTCTTCTCCTAACACCTCTCCTTTTAAATTTGCTTCCTGTTCTCCTACTTTACCACTCCATTCCCATTTTTCTTCCTTTTTAAGTAATGAGAAATCATAAAGCAATTGTGGAGGAGCAATATAAAAATTCGGTGCTCATCCCTTTAAGTTGGGATAATTAATTTGTGAGATATTTTTTAAAAATCTGCTTAAAAATTAAAATTGAATATTATAAATTTAATTTTAAACATTACAGGACATACACAAAACAAATATGAATTCTTGACTTTTTATGTTCATTTACAAAATAATCTAAGTAAGTCCTATAACTTATAAAAATATTAGTAAAAAAAACAAAT
>MNZY01000240.1 GCA_001873845.1 Candidatus Altarchaeum sp. CG2_30_32_3053
TTGAATAAATTAGTTCTCTATTGTAGTTCTCTATTGAATAAATTAGTTCTCTATTGTAGTTCTCTATTGAATAAATTAGCACAAAATGACCGATATGAACTCGTCTTTTGCCTTTATGAATATATTTCAGGGTTTGCCTATTAATGGGTCGGGCAATATATCATTAAGTTTCTTACCTTTGTATTGCATCTTATTCCTTCAACAAATCTAAAAATTTGTGCATTTCTTCTCTGCTTTTGCAATGAGTAGCCCTTCCTGCTTTAATATCTTCTTCCGCTCTTTCAAGACCTTTTATCAGCTTTTTATTTCTTGACAAAGATAATTCTTCCATGAAATCATGTATGTCCTGCTCAAATCTGTCAAGGAGATATTAAAAATTAATTTTTTAATTTAAAAAAAAGAACAATTACCAGAATTTAAATCTGTGTTTTGATTTTTTCATTTCTTCATCAAAGTCAATCAGCAATTTTTTCTGCCGTTCATTCAGGCCCATCGGAATTTCGATTTCAGCAACAACAAACTGATCTCCGACATTCCTTCTCATTTCGTTGTGAATCCCTAACTCTTTCATTCGTAATATTGTTCCCGGCTGGGTTCCTTCAGAAATATTTAATACAGCAGTTCCCCGAAGTGTCGGAACATCTATCTTTCCGCCTAATATTGCCAGAGTAAAAGGAATCTTGACATTACAGTAAACATCATCACCTTTCCTTTTGAAGAAATTATCCTCCATGACATTAATCTTTATATATAAATCACCCTGTCCATACTTCCCGTAATTGCCCTGTCCTGTCATTTTTAAATTATCTCCGCTATTTATCCCTCCCGGAACCCTTACCTTAACATTTGCTTCCTTTTTAGCCCTTCCTGTTCCATGACATACCTTACATGGATTTTGATTTAAGTTGCCCTGTCCATGACATTTGGGGCATGTCTGGGCACTGGTAAAGGTTATAAACCCGGCCCTTTTATATGTCTGTATGACTCCTCTTCCATGACATTTATCACATGTGATGATTTTTCCGTCTCTGCTTCCGCTCCCGTTGCACTCCGGACATTTAACATTATGAAAAAATCTGATTTCCTTTTCTGTTCCAAAAGCAGAATCCTTTAAATTTATTGATAAAGTATATTCAAGATCCTCTCCCTTATCTCCTCGCGTTTCATATCTGTATCCCTGTCTGCCCATTCTTCCCCCAAAAACGCCTTTAAAAATTTCATCAAAGCCGAAACCTCTGCCATAGCCGGAAAATATATCCTGAAAGTCGCTGAAGTCAGCATTTCTGAATATATCTTCCTGATTGACATTTCCCATGCCGGCACTTCCAAACTTATCGTATTGAGCCTTTTTCTCGTCATTGCTTAATACAGCATAAGCCTCACTTATTTCTTTAAATTTTTCCTCATAATCCTTTTTTTTATCAGCAGGCGCCTTGTCCGGATGATACTGCATCGCCATTTTCCGGTATGCCTGTTTGAGGTCGTCCTTTGTTGCATTCCTGCCTGCTCCTAAAATTTCATAGTAGTCCTTTCCACTCATTTTTAAATATTTTGTACTTTTACAATAATTGTATAGCAATATTAATTATTACTTGATTACAAAATTACAAAATTTAAAATGAGAGAAGGAAAACATTTGCTTATTATTGGCAGTATTGTTACATTAACAATGCTATTTGCATTAATTTTAAATTTCTCCCCGCATTTTTATTATCCTTATCCTTTGCATGTTGATGAATATATACACCTAGAGGCGGCAAAACAAATTCTGGAAAAGGGAAACATCAATAACATGACAGACCCAACAGGAAGATTCCAACACAATGATATGGAAATTGGCTATCACATTTTTCTTTCTGAAATTTTTATCTGGACGAACATGAAAATGGAAAATACTATATTTATCCCTGTAATATTTTCCGTTTTTTCTATCATCATCACATACATTTATTTAAGGCGATTCTCAAAGATTTCCGCACTTGTGGCAATCATACTTATCGCATTAATTCCCACAACTGTTGGTTTTTTGGGGGAGAAATTTATCGTTCCGGTAAATATTTCATTTATAGCAATTCCTGGTGTTCTTTTTCTGATAGACAGATACGAACGAGAGCCGGCGAATAAAAATTTAATCCCTTTCATTCCATTAATTTCCATCTCTTTGCTTTTTCATCCTCCGAGCGGATTTGCTGTTTTGACAATAATTCTCGCATACATCATTTTACTGGCTTTCAGATTAAATACAGAAGAAGGTGTAAAAGCCAAAAATAAAATTTTTAAAATTTTGTTAATATCAGCAATCTCTTTGGTTATAGTTATCCAATTGTTCCTTCCTCTTCTTTTAAGTAAAGGTATTGAAGCCGGGACATTTGCAAAACAAACTTATTTAGATGATATAATTTATTTTCCTGATTATTTCGGCATTTTTCCGCTAATATTGTCTGCAACTGGAATATTTTTCTTGATTTACAGGAAAAATTTGCTAATTCCTTTATCATTGCTGCTGCTTTTAATTGACCTTCTCGCTTATATTCATTTCCAAAAAATTTTTCTGTTTCCTTTCGGAAGAATCTATATTTACATTTCAATACTTCTTTCAATAAGTGCTGCGTTTGGGGTTTACGAAATTCTGAAATTTAAAGGAAAGTTTTTCAGGGTTGGAATTATTGTTGTTGTTCTTTTGATTTCTCTTTCTATGTATGAACAGCTGCTGCATCACGGCCCTTATCAATTACCAAAACACAGTCCTTACCAGTATTATCACATCATGAGTGCCGATGGTTCTGATTATGAAAATTTCGTGTGGATGAAAGAGAATACTCCAAAAAATTCAACAATTCTGGCAGATAGTTGGAAAAGCAAGGGACTGGCAATTTTTGCAGAAAGAAAAGTATATTCGTATTTTCCATTTGGCCCCGATGTAAAATCGCTGTATTACTGTGAATCAGGCGATAAATTTTTGGCATATAGATGCAATGAGACAGAATTTTTGCTCAATAATGGTATTGACTATGTTTATTCCTGTAATTGTGAAAATGAAAATTTAACAGAAATAAGGAGATGTGTTTTTAAGGTCAATTCTGATTAATTCTGAATAATTCTGAATCTTTAAAGATTATTCCTATATGATTTTAATATTCTTTGCATCGCTTATTGTAATTTCCAATTCACCCCGATAAATTTGGACAGTTCCCAAAGCCCTTATCTTTTCACCTATTTCAAAATTCATCTGTATGTTTTTCGGAAGGTAAATTTTTGTAGGTGTATTATAAAATTTCAGTGTTGCTGATTTGTCCTTTTGCTTTGTAACTTTTTCAATTGTTCCTTCAACATAGACCTTCTTTTCAATATCTGCATGAGAAATTTCTTCTATCTGCTGTAAAGGTGGATTTATTAAAGGGGAGATATAGGTAAGTATCAGC
Source organism: Candidatus Altarchaeum sp. CG2_30_32_3053 (assembly GCA_001873845.1). Taxonomy (GTDB): domain Archaea; phylum Altiarchaeota; class Altiarchaeia; order Altiarchaeales; family Altiarchaeaceae; genus Altiarchaeum; species Altiarchaeum hamiconexum. The sequence continues at coordinate 3,423 of MNZY01000240.1, forward strand.
AAGCCAATAATTGACAGGACTGCTGAAAGGTAAAATAAAATTTCAAACTTGTCTTTCATTTTGCGGAAATTGTTAAATTTATTATAAATTTTTATTCATCAATTCTAAATCAGGCAAACCAAATACAATAATGTGTGTTATAAATATTTCCTAATATCCCAAATGAGTACGCTTTGACATAAGAAGGCAAAGAATGTTCTAATGCTAATGTCTTATTAAATTCTTCAATAAGGTCTTTCGGGGTCTTTTCATTATCCACATACAGATAAATTCCTTTCTTATCTTTAAAAAACTGCCTGATTATTTCTGTTTTTCCAACCCTTCTCATACATAAGATTACTGCCATCACGCTTTTGTCCGGAATACCTGAAAGGTCTTGTAGCACTTCAAGTTCATTTTCTCTGTTATAAAATTTCATCTTTCATTGATTATTGTGGGTATAATAATAGTTATAATAATAGTTATAATAATAGTTGCAAAATTTATTCGTAACTTTTCTGCCATTTTAGAAATCTGCAAGATTTCTGAAATCTCCAAACGAAGTCGGCGTAAAAATTAACGAATTTACTATATTTGAATACCCAAAAAAAATTTAAAATAAATAAGTTTAGCCCTTATGTTTAATGTCGTAATGTGATGAAATTTCAAAAATTTTTGTCGCATGGACGATGAAAGGGGGCTGGGAGATTAAAAACAATGCCATTAAAATTAAACCAGGATGATATCGTTTTCTGCACATGTCTCTACAACCTCGCTACTTTTATCAAGCGTTACAAGAACCTTTTCAATCTTGTTTTTATCGGGACATTTCTCTTTTATTATCAGCTCACATTTATCTGCAAATCTTTCTATATCTTCTTTGTCGGGGCAGGATTTTATCTCAAAGACAATATCTTTTCCCTTGGAAAGAAGAATATCATATTCGTATTCTCTGTCCTTTTTTCCAAGCATTCCTCTAGTATCTTTTACTTTTTCTCTTAACTTTAAATTATCCGAAGTTATGTCTCCTCTGTCTAATGCATATCGTAATGTTCCCGCAACCATATTTTCTAAACTTCTGCCTGCTCTTCTCTGAAATCCTCCAACAATAATATTTACAAAGTCCTCGTGATTTTTTACATCTTCCTTTATCTTCCCTATCACAAATATTAGCTCTTCAAATCTTCTGTCTACTGTTTCAAATCTCTTGTTACTTTCTTCTCTTGCTTCTTCAAATCTCTTGTTACTTTCTTCTCTTGCTTCTTCAAATCTCCTGTCCATTGCTTCAAATCTCCTGTCTACCACCTCAAATCTCCTGTTACTTTCTTCTCTTGCTTCTTCAAATCTCCTATCCATTGCTTCAAATCTCCTATCCATTGCTTCAAATCTCCTGTTACTTTCTTCTCTTGATTTTTCTATTTCAATTAAAATCCTGATAAGATCATCTTTTGTGGAGAATTTTTTGTCAATTATTGCATAAACTTCATACAATATATCCGGCCTTTCTGTCAAAATCCTTGGCAATGCCTCTATTACACTTTCCGCTGTGATTATTTCCGAATTCATTTTTGATAAATATAATATTAAACCTTTACGATTTATATGAATTATTTAAAAAATATCTCTTATTCTGGACAACAATAAGCTCATCACGGATTCAAAAATATGAGATTTTATTTTTTACTCCACATAAATCTTTAATGACTCTTTAAAATTGGACTTATACAATCGGACAAGGTTGTATGTAAAATAATGCGATATTCTGCTGAAATTACCTTCAATTTCAACAACCTTTTCAGGAAATGCATATTTCCCTTTATCCATAAACCACTGCTCTGCTATTATTTTATCACATTTTTCTTTTTCGCATTCTTCAAAATTCAAATAACCTTTCTTTTCGTTTTCTATAACATTTCTTTGTATATTCCCTTTTATTTCACTGTCTCTTAAAATTTTTATGTATTTGAATTTGTCCTTATCAAAGGATATTCCATAAGACAATGGTTCTAAACTTACATAAGCATTTTTTGTTCTGTAAATGTATTTGATTTCTGCATAACTTTTATTTTCATAAATTTTTATGTTAAAGCCAACTTCCCGAACTTCTTTACTTTCATTAACCCATGAAACATTCATTTCATAACCATTCATTCCATTGATTGAAAAATTTGAAATTTTTATTAGTTTTTCTGAATTGTTGTAATTAAAGATTACTTTGTTTGGATTGTCTTCATCATATTTTTTACTTGATATCAATCTTTGTGTTCTTCCATCATGTTTAAATATTGCTTCCCAAGGGGATAAAGATAAAATTTGTGTTCCGTTTTTATAGATGCGGATTCCATCAGAGATTGTTGAAGATGTTGAAATTGTTATCGGATATTTTTGGGTTAAATTTAACTCTACTGGTTCCTGAACTTTGATATTTAAACCTTCACTATAATTCAGATAATGTATTGCTCCTTTATTTTTTATAATGTAACCGATTCGTGTGAAATTTCCACTAATATTAAGCATTGTATCATTTGAAATTAATAATTCATAATTTTTGTCTGACTCCGGAATTTGGATGCTTTTACTCCATCCACTATCTTTTCCTGCTTCATTGTCTATATTCTCATCCGATGGAGTTATAATTGTTTTGTATTTTTCGGTGCTTGCCCTCCACCAGAATTGCCCTAAATTTTCGGGATGCGAAGCGTTTACTATTATATTATAAAACAATGTGCTGTTTTCTAATGTGAATATAATACTCGCTTTGTTTGGATCTTTATTATTATTGAAGTAAGTTATTATCATAGTATTTCCTTTGATTTCAACATTTTTTGAGTCATTGCCATTAAACATAGCTTCCATATTGGAATAACCTATTCCACTATATGCAAAAATCGGCATTGTTTTGTTGTTGTATGCTATAAGCATGACTTCCGGAGAGAAAGATAAGATTTGAATACCTTTTGTATATAATTCTATTGTTGATGTTTTAATATATTTATCAGTCATTAATTTCAAATTTCCCTCTTCAATAATCGGGGGAGCGTTTGGATTTCCAGAAATCAGCAATACGACTACAACCGCTACTACAAATATCAAACTTCCTATTTTTGATAAATTTTTAGTCATATTTAAAATTAGTAATTTGTTATAAAATTATAAAAAGTGAGAATAATTAAAAATATAAGAAATTTAATGAAAAATTTATACAAAGATGTAATCTTATAAATTTTGAATTTAATTTAAATGTTTTAACACATAATAAATTGAGCCAAGTAAGAACAACGATAAAAAACATTATTAGTTTAGGATCATCAAACGTCATAAATGCAATTTTAGGAATAATACTCATAATGTATTTAGCAAGATATTTTGGTCCGGAAGGATTTGGCATTTATGGATTTGTTTATGCTTTTGCTCAAATTTTATCGTTTTCTGTTGAATTTGGAATCTATTATATAATAACCCGGGAGGTTGCAAGAGACAAATCACTTGCCATGAAATATATTTTATCTGCAAGCATAATTAAAATTCTATTAATGCTTGTTGTTTTCCTATTTATTGTTGGAATCGTAAAGTTAATGAACATATCACAGGAAAAGGAAATTCTTATCTATATTATTTCCTTTTCACTTTTTTTGACTAATTTTTCTCAAACATTTATAGGAATATTTAATGCATTTGAAAAAATGGAATATACTGCATTAACTACCCTAATTCCATCTATCATTTTTGTTCTCTTATCTCTAGGGGTAATATTTTCAGGATGCACTCTTTTTAAGAGTAAAATTATCCCGGTAGCATTAGTACTTGTTTTTGCAGGAATTATCAATGTTTTAATAAGTGGTATTATATGTTTTAAAAAAATCGTAAAACTTGATTTAAAAGTAAAAACCAATTTAAAATTTCTTAAATATTTGTTAAAGGAATCATTTCCTTTAGAATCCCAGCAGATTATTGCTTTAATATATATGCAGAGCTTTATAATTTTTCTTTCCATGTTTCAGGGAGATATTGCAACAGGAATTTTTAAAGCGTCTTATGATTTGATTAAGCAATTGATAGCAATACCTGCTTTAACTGCTTTTGCTTTGTATCCCGTAATGTCTAAATTGTTTGTTACATCTGAAAATGATTTAAAAATAGTTATTAAAAAAGCCACAAAATTTTTATTTATTATATGTTTTTTCATTACAATAATTGGTTTTGTTTTTGCAGATAAAATAATTGTTTTTTTATATGGTGTCGAATTTTTAGAATCTATTTTTATGTTCCAAATACTAATTTTTGCTTTTTTGATTCAGGGAACATTTTATGTTGTGAGTTACTCTATATTGGCAGCAAATAGGCAAAAATATCAAACGATAAACGCTTTCATAACTTGTGTTTTAGCAATAGTCCTGAACTTTTTATTTATTCCTACATATGGTGCATTTGGAGCAGCTGTATCTATGCTCTTGTCATTTATTTGCAATAATGTTTTGTATTTTTATTTTTCAAATATATTTACACTAAAAATTAGAGCAAGTGAAATTAGAAATTTAATAAAACCATTTATAGTGATTATAGTAATCGGAATAGTTACTACTGCAACATTTTTTTACTTGTTAAATTTCAATTTATTTGTTGCTTGTGTTGCATCAACAGTATTTTATTTTGCATCAACATATTTTACAAAAATAATTTCCGAGGATGATGTTAAGATTATGAAATCCATTGTAAAAAAATAATCAAAATTTTTATTTCCTGCTTTTAGAAACCATTTCTTTAATAATTCTTTTTAATTTTTGTTTTCGTATTTCTTTTGAAAAATTATTTCTAACTCTTTCTACTCCTTTTTTGCTCAATTTATTGTATAAATTTTCATCATTAATAAGCATTTCAATTTTTTCTGCTAAATCATCTGGATTTCCTTTTTCCATCTCACCTCTATCTGCAATTAATCCCGCATTCCCGACAACTTCTGGAAGGGCAGTTCTATTGGAAGCAACAACAGGAACCCCGCAAACCATTGCTTCACACATTGCAACACCAAAGGTTTCATTCCAGCTATATTGAACATAAATTTTACATTGATTTAAAAAATTTGCATATGCATATTCTTCTCCTGTTTTAAAAAAATCCATAAAAATCACTTTATCTAAAATTCCAAGTTCTTTTGCCCTCTTTTTGATTATTCCTTTTGCACCGGTGCCTTCATAGCTATTACCTAAATATACCAAACGATACTCCGGGTGTTTTATTGTAATTTTAGTGAATGCTTCAAATAAAGGCAAAATTCCCTTTGTGTTTGTAACAGAGTTAATCATAAAAGCCACTGTTGTTAAAATATATGGTTTTTTCTCTACCTTCACAGGTTTAAATTTTTCTGTATCAATTGAATTATAAACAACTTCATTTGTTGGATTTTTTGCAATTTTGTCTGCATTTTCTTTTGTATAATTACTGACCGATATTACTTTGTCTGCAAATTTTAGTGTTAATTTTGTCATCCATTTTTTAAGAATATGTGAATTAGCATAAGCATAACTATATTCTTTTGAAAGGTCTTTTGATGTTTCAATCTCGCCACCACCAGCAACAATTATGCAAGGTTTTCCCATAATCTTTGACAACAAAACGACATCAAAAGAGATAGCCCACCATGCAAAAAACACATCAACGCATTTTAATTTTTTATACCATTTGGACCATTGTAATGGACGAAATAAACATTTAAAAGATTTAATTGGGCTTGATAAAAGATCAGGTAAAGAATAAACAATAACGTTGTATCCAATTTCGTTAAATATTGTCTCATCCCTTGCCCCATGTATAGATCTATGAAATACACATATCCTTATATTAGATTGATTTTTAAGATCCATTTTTATCATGTGTTTTGCTCTTCTTTTGAATTTACGCGGAAAATATATAATTTATTACTATTGTTATATAATAAAGTAAAATATTTTGTATCCAAAAATACATGTATATCTTTTTCTGTAATTGTGTAATTTGTTGATGCGGATATGGGTATATAATTTCCATCCATATATTTTTCAGATTTTATCCATTTAACGGTTCTCTCATTTATAACAATCACAGACGAATTTATCGGATATTCTGAAATATTAAAAATATCTGAATGGGACATATTTTTCCATGTAATGGTTTCTTTTGTTCCAATATATACCTCCTTTGAATTATTTGAAGACAGAATACTCCACCAAACTGCTTTTCGCCACTTGGAATCATATATACTAGAAAACCTCATCCCTGCCACAGATGCAACCGCGTGATTTGTTAATGGATCCGAAACAATAACTGTATTTTTTGTCAAATGATTTTGCATCCATTTTCCTGCATCATATTCTTCAATTGTAATGATACTTGGGATAGTCCAACCCCCTATAAGCGATTTCTCCATATAGGTATTCATCGGATAAACAATCAAAGATACTAAAAGGACTATAAATACTCCAATGAACAAGGATTTAAAAAATTTGCTTTTGGTTAAATTTACAAAAGATGAAATTTTTATTACAGCATAAGCAATAATCAAGGATATAAGGGGGTTTGCAAAATTTAATCCTCTTTCTTGTCCAAGTGTCCTTATAAAAAGATAAAAAGAAATCAAACCAATTATAAGAATTATAATTGATGGAAAAATTTTTCTATATTTTGTATCAAATATGCCGAACATAATCCCCATTAAGAGAATCATGAACACAGGATATGTCCAATATTCCTGCATGATAGTTTCTTGTTTAACTAAAAAATCAGGTGTTCGCCACAAATTTTTGCTATCGGGATTATCTAAAAATTTCTCTCCCCTGTAATTAATTTCAAAGTTATAAATATCATAGTAGTAGAGTGAAAAAAATATTAGGAATATGATTGCTATTATGATACTCAAATTACGAACAACGATAAAATTTCTCTCCCCCATATATCTTAATATTAAATAAATGGAAATAAAAGGAAATATTAACATTGCCATTGGAATATGAACCATGAACGAAAGGAGCATTGCTATCGTTAATAGGAATAATATCTTAAAGTTTTCATTTATGAAATTAAATTTTTTTTTAAGTATTATTGGTAAAAAGAACAAAATAAAAAATAAAAGAAATATTCCAATACCAATATTTTGATATCCTATCATGGGTTTTAATGTATTAAATAGCCATGAATCTAAATAAGAGAATAATAAAAAAGAGGTTATTAAAAAAGTTATGACAATAATTAATAAATCTTTGAATTTTGTTTTTTGATATCTTGAGGTAAATTCTTTTTCAATTAGATATATAAAAAAAAGAAATAAAATTAAGATAATTCCATGTGGATCGGGCCTATAATACCTTGCATATACTTCTAGTGTATGAGCACCAGCAAACAACAAGGATAAAAAAGATAAATAGTAAATTCTTTTATCAGAGAACATTTCAACTGACAAAACATAAAGTCCGAGTAATGCTAAAAAAGGAGTCATAAAAGTTCCAAGATACCACCATACTGTGTAGCTATCTATTTTAAAAAGAAGTGATAAAATTGCTATTACAGTAGGGATTGTGGGATTATAGTTATCAGTATATATAAAATGGTTGTAATCCATTAGCAAAGTGGTGCATGGATTGTGGAAGCTTAGTATAGTGGCATTATTAGTATATGGAAATGGTTCATAATACAAAATAAACATAATTGCAAATAAAAAAGTAAGCAAAAACATAATGCTATTTGTGTTTATTTTTATATCTTTAATTTCTGCTACTTCATCATATTTTTTTGATTTTACAAAATATATTAAAAGTATAAGTAAAATTAGAAAAGAATATGTTGTTCCGTTAAATAATTGAAATGTATGCAAAAGGAATGCGACGATTGGAATAAATATGAAACCTACGGCAAACGAAATGAAAATGTATGAAAGTTTTGATAATGAAATATCTATTGATTTTTTAAGAGTAGTTAGAATAATATGTCCAAATAAATAAGGAATTATTAAAAATGAGGGTGTCGCTATTGCTCCTTTTGCCAATTCAGGGATTGGTAAAATATTGCATACTATTGTTCCAATTAATACATAAAGTATTAAAATTTGATTCCAGGTAAATTTCATTTTTTGAACTTATTCAATAGACATGTTGCAAATTAATTAAAATTAGCACAAGTAACGAGTAGATAAATTTATCTATATGTGCTTACCTAATTTTAGTTATCAGCACCCGAAGTATATAAAGGAATATACTACGGAATATGTTTAATCCAAATCTGAAGGGCAAATATCCTAATAATTTCATCACCCTATAAAAGCTGATAAGGATAAAATCCGTGATAATATGATTCTTCAATTTATGTTTTTTAAAATAGCTCCCAGGTTGAGATTTTATTAAAGAACTTATGTTGTCATTGATTTGAAGTAAAGAGTTGTCTTTTATAGCATCTATTCCTAATTCTGAATTACAGGAAATTATTGCTAATTTTGTATCTGTATCTTTACCCCAATCATCTCCAACAGATATATCTGCATCAATCCCGCAAATTCTTTTACAATGGTAACAACCATTAGAGTAATAATAATAATCAACAAAACTCAAAAATTCTTGGACTAAAAATTCATATTTTTTAAAATTGGTTAAAATTTCTATTTTACTTGTTTTACTAAATAATCTTTTTTCTCCCCTTCTACTATGATATTCCAATATTTTTTCGTTTTCTCTCAAACTATGTCCATATTTAAATTTAATCAAGTCAAGAGTTCCTCTTTTCATTCTTCCACAACCACAACAAAACAAAGCAATTTTAATATAAATATTTTTTAAATCCATTGTTTTTATAACTCTGTTCATGGCAAGAATATGGCAAGGCAAACCTACAAACGCTACAGATCTATAATTTTTAATCTTTTTAATGTTAACAAGCTGTTGAACTGGCAGATAAAATGAACCTGAATGTTTTAAAACATCTTCTTTTCTTGTAATTATATCTCCATAGAAATCAAAATTTTCATTATAAAAAGCAACTATGGCTGCATCAATTTTATTTTTTTCAAACATATCTATTAAAATAGAAGAAACTATTCCTCCAGAAGCACCATTATAATAAATCTCATGATTTTTTGAAATACCATTGTAAATTTTCATAGATTTGCTTATATTTTCTCTTTTATTTATATCATTAATAGGACAAACATCTAAACATAAATTACAATTAATACATCTTGATGTATCAATTATTGGTTTTAATCCTATTCTTCCAACCTCAATAATATCAATACAATTTTTAGGACATACTCCTTTACATGCTCCACATCCAATACAATTAAATCCAACATTAGAAACATTATTTGTGAGTGTCATTTTTTATTTTTCCTTTAAAGCCATCTTCAAAAAGTTTAGCGATTTATTTTTCAAAAAGTTTAATTTAGAATTAACCATATTGTAATCAATTTTATTATTAAATATATTTTCTATACTATTATTATTTGAAATAACTCTATTTTGAAGATTCAATTCAGATAAAATTGTTTGTGTTTTATTATGTATTCTTGAATTATCAACTACACAAAAATTAGTATTATATTTAATAGAAAATATTGTTCCATGAAAGGTAGTTGTTACAACATAAGTTGCGTTTTTAAAATATCCCATCCACTCAAAAGGATCAACAGCAATAACATTTTTATCACACCATTTTAGTTTATGATGTATTGCAATAAGTTGTATATTTTTTTGCATTGCAAAATTTTTAATTTGTTTAATCTGACTATCATTTAACTGATCAACAGCATATACAAGTAAGTAATCTTTCGCTTTAGGAAGTATTTCATATCCTGAAAAATCAAACAGAAATGTTGGATCAAGAACTATTTCTGCATCAACTCCTACATATTTTTTAACGATATCTTTTGAATTTTTATCTCTAACAGATATAGTAGAAAATTTTTTTAACCCATCAATCACAAAATTTGGAGGTATGTCATCTATATTTGCTGTACAACTTGCAGCATAATATAATAATTTTTTCTCAGGATGTAAACCTATTCCAAAAAATATGCGCCCTGGACCCATAAGTAACCTTTGGTAACTCCATACACAATCACTTCCAACAATAACGACATCGTATTTATCAGTTTTTAGTTTCATAGAACTAATAACAAAATTTTTGGGATTTAAATTAAATCTTTTCTGGCATGTTCTATATTTTAAATGTCTTTTTGCCCTTAAAAATACACCAGTTGGATTTTTATTTAAAAAAATGTTTAATAAATAAAGAAAAGTAGCGGTAGGTCTTATATAATTTATAATCTCAACTTCATGGACAAAATTCTTTATAATATTCATTAATGCAAATGCCTGGGCATATGCCCCAGGATTGATGGCATTATGAAAAGTTAAAATTCCTATTTTCATTGTAATATGTTTATAATTTTTTTAGCAGCATTTCCGTCTCCAAAAGGATTTTTCCATTTTTTATCTTTATTGAGCATAAGTTCTGTTTTATTAATAATTATATCCTGATTACATTCTGCTAATATATTACTTCCTACTTCAATAGTTTCAGGTCGTTCTGTATCGTCTCTTAGTGTAACGCACGGAACATTTAAAATACATGTTTCTTCTTGTACGCCTCCTGAATCTGTAAGAACGAGTTTAGCATTTGTTTCTAATTGCAAAAATTCAAGATAACTCATGGGGTCAATCAATTTTATATTTTCATTTAATTTTATTTTAAATTTTTCAATCATTTTTTTAGTTCTCGGATGAATAGGAAAAATTATTAGTAATTGATATTTTTTACAAATTAGATTCAATCCACCAATAATACTTTTTAATCTTTCAAAGTTATCAACATTTTCAGTTCTATGAAGAGTAACAAGAAAATAATTGCCATTTTCAATTCCTAATTCTTTAAAAATATTTGGCTTTTTTTTATTTGCAATTAAGATGTTCTGATAAACAGCATCAACTATTGTATTTCCAGTCACAAAAATCTTTTCTTTTTCAATGCCTTCTTTAAGAAGAATGTTTTTGGCATTTTCCGTTGGAGCAAATAAATAATCAGATATATGATCAGTTAAAATTCTATTGATTTCTTCCGGCATTTCTTTATAATAGCTTCTTAATCCTGCTTCTACATGTCCTATCTTAATATGAAGTTTTGCTGCTGCAAGTGCTGCTGCAAGAACGCTGTTTGTATCACCTTCAACAAGAACAACATCATTCCTGCAGTATTTTTCATCCATTAATATTTTTTCAATTCCGGTTAAAATTTTTGCTGTTTGTTCTCCGTGAGTTCCAGAGCCAACATTTAGATTATAGTCCGGGTCTGGAAGTTCAAGTTCTTGAAAAAATACTTTATCCATTTCATAAGAATAATGCTGCCCTGTATGAATTAATTGATAATCAATGTTTTTTTTTTCGCATGCCCTTAGTACAGGTGTCATTTTTATTATTTCCGGTCTTGTTCCTAAAATTATTGCTATCATTTTTTAATACTTATCTCAAATATAACTGTCCCACCATTAGTATATGGTTTCCCGGGATCAACACATTGTATATAACCTTTATTTCCTTTTTTTGCTAATCCTAATTTTACAGGATCAACACCTTCTCTTAATGCCACAACGTAATGAAGAATTGGTGCAAAGGCATGAACACAAATTTTATCAGTTTCTTTTAAATCAATCTCAGGACCGTCTATAACAATCTTTTCACCACCTTTATAAACAACACAATTTCCTTTGATTTCCTTAACTTTGATTATTAACTTATTCATTTTTGTTTTTCTCTTTTTCCGGAATGCCTAATACCTTTACTTTAAAACCATTCAATTTCCATTTATCATAATCAACGCAATTTCTTGTATCAACTAAAATTTTATTTCTCATTAAATTTCCTATCTTATTAATTTCAATAGATTTGAAATCATCATGATCTGTAACAATAAGAATGCAGTCAGAATCTTTGACAGCATCATTTAATGAACTTAAATTATATTTAAATTTCTTTACAAAAGGATCATAAATTTTTATTTGGTAGTTCTTTTTTTCCAATAATTCTATAATAGGAATCGCGGGAGTTTCACTAATATCATCGATATTGGATTTAAAAGCAACACCAAAAATTGTGATTACAGGATTCTTGATGTGTTTTATTTCTTCTTCAAGCATCTTCACGATATAATTTGGCATAGAGGTATTTATATGTCTTGCAAAGGGTATAAGATTTGCGTTATTCAAAGATTTTTCAATAATAAACCATGGAACTATAGGTATACAGTGTCCTCCGACTCCAGGCCCCGGTTTATGAATATTTACTCTAGGATGTTTATTTGCAAGTTCTATTGCTTCCCACACATTAATATTCAAATCTTCACATATTTTTGCAAATTCATTTGCAAGAGCTATATTGACATCCCTATATGTATTCTCCATTAATTTTACCATTTCTGCGGTTGTTGCGTCAGTTAAATAAATATTGCCTTTCACAAAACTTTCATATATCTCTTTTGCTTTTTGTGATGATTCTTTATTAATTCCGCCAATAATGCGGTCATTGTTGATGAATTCTTTTAACATATTGCCTGGAATTACTCGTTCAGGACAGTGTGCAACATAAACATCTTTTATGCTAATTACTCTTTCAATAATTGGAACTACTACATTTAGTATTGTGCCGGGAGGAGAAGTGGATTCCAAAATAATGATATTTCCTTTTTTTATGTATGACAAAATGCTTTCTGTTGCACTAATAACATATTTTAATTCCGCCTTTTTCTCTTTTTCATTTAAGAGTGTAGATACACAAATGATAAAAACATCTGCATCTTCTGGTTTAGATTTTATAATAAAATTTTTTGATTTTATTGCTTTTTGAATTAATTCATTCATTTCATGTTCTAATTCTATGTGAATTTTTCCCTGTTTTAAACTTTCGACAACTTTTGGATTTATGTCAACGCCTACAAGATTGTATCCGTGTGTAGCGAACATGGTTGCAGTCGGCAGTCCTATATATCCTAACCCTATTACGCATATTTTGCTCATTTTAAATTAAAATTTCAAGAATTTTTTTATATTGCTTTTGTCTACTGTACTTTTTAAAATTTTCCTTATTATATTTAACTAATTTATCAGTTTCCCAATATCTATAAATAATGTCTGTTTTATTTAACATATCTTGTTCAGAGTATATGTCCATAACATACCCCAAACCATCTTTTTTAATCATTTTACCTATCTCTATATTATTTGGTCCAACCAGCAGAATGGGTTTCTCTACAAGAATATATTCAAAAAATTTTGCAGGTATTACCTCATCCCCTCCATCTATTTTAGAATGTACCACTAACAGCACATCCATTTTTTGCATCATCTTTAAAGCTTCTGTATGAGACAAATTCTCACCTATTTCCAGTATGTCATTCATTTTATCTTGCCATTTCTTACTAATAGTTACACTTCCATAAAAACAAAGTTTAATTTTTCTGTTAAATTTCAGCAATGCCTTAAAAAATAATTCCGGATTTCTAAAATTATTGTACGGATTGTCACTAATGCTACCGAAATGCCCGATAGTCAAAACATCATTTTTGTTATCCTTATTGAAATTGCCCGAGACATTTATATTTTCATCGTACCCGTTCATTACGAGCAATGATTTTTTAGTAATATCAAAGTATTTTTCATTAATTTTCTTTAAAATTAGTGGCACAGCATAAGTAAAATAATCCATATTTTTTAACACCTTTTTCTCCAAATATTCATTAATAAGTTGAAAGGGATATAACTTTTTTTTAAATATTCCCGTTCCGTTCCAGCTATCTCTATAATCTACAATTAAGTTTATTTTATCTCCATATTTTTTTTTCAGTAGAAGACCTACAAGTTGAATACTGTGGTTTGGAGAAGAGATAATAACATTTTTTATTTTTTCATTTTCGATTATTTCTGATGTTTTCTTATAATATGAATGGTTTGTGCATACAAACACATCAGGAACAAAAATTTCGTTAACGAATCCTTGAAAATATTTCATAAAGTTTGCAATGAAGCGTTTAACTACATTTGCCTTTTTGGTATCACTTGTATTGAATTTGGTTTCATGTAAAGACTTATACATACTTGTCAAATAAAATATAAGTGTGTCAGGAACATAAATTACCTTTACCTTGTTTATTAAGTTTTCATACCCGAAATAAGAAATTTTCTGACCTTTACCAGATAATATGAAAACTTCCATGCCATTTTGAGCAAAAAATTCCGCCATTTTTATGACCCGCATACAACTACCTATAGACAAGCTATACGGAATAAACTCCCTGATAATAATTAAAACCTTCTTTTTCATTTTCTCATCCAAATTTCAACACTATCTCCAAATTTTAAAAGATTTAATAATAAAGTTAAAGGTGTTAATGCAACATACAAAAAAGCAAAAATCATAATGATGAAGAGATTTCCTTTTATCATCTTTTCATGAAATTCTATCCAAATATTTCCTCCAATTTTTGAACTTATCCAATGTAATCCTGAAACAATAAATGTTGTCTGATCCCCAAATGCACCGTATCTCATTTTCACTTTATGTTTAAAATTAAATTTTGAAGCATAAATATTTAAATTTTTATCTGAGTAATCAAATAAATGTCTTGGAACATCTAACTGATAAAAAAATTTACCGAAAATTTTATATGCAAATGAATTAAGATTTGGAACAGCAATTATTAAAGTTCCTCCTGGCTTTAAAATTCTTTTTAATTCCTTCATTGTTTCTGATGGATTCGGAACATGTTCAAAAACATGATTTAAAGTTATTACATCAAAATAATTATCCAGATAATGAGCATATTCCAAAGTTCCTCTGATTACATTCAGTCCGTGTGCTTTAATGTCTTCTTCATTAAAATTTCCAGGTTCAACACCGTAATATTCTCCTGTTGGGTTTATTTTTTTCAGATTGTAAAGAAATGTTCCATTGCCGCAACCAACATCTAAATATCTTCCGTTTTGAATAATTTTTATTCCTCTGACAAATTGGGAAAACGGGAAAAGAATCTTGGAAGTATTTGGATTTTTGGCATAAAGTTTTTGTAAAGAGAATTTAAAATTTTTTACAATTTTTACAATCTTTATGCCCGTACCTTCATCAATCTTTTGATAATAATCAGAAGTGTAATACTTCAGGTTTTCTTCAACTGTTGGTTGAGGATTTAAAAACATTAATTCACAGTTTTTACATTTATATAAATCGAAATTTCCTTTAAAGCCCCGGTTGTAGTCATGTATAACCTCAACAAATTCTAAATTTGCGCTTCCACAAAGATCACATTTATATAAATTTTTCATTTTTTGTTATTGATTATTGTTAATGCTCTTTCCTTAAATTTATTTAAATTAAATTCCCTAATATTCTCTCTTTGATAAATTTATTTCTTTTTTAATACTCTTTGATAAAGGAAATATTAATCCCATTTTATAAAGTTCTTTATCTGAAATTTTTCTATTTTTTTGTATTATTCTTCTCTTTTTGAATATTTCAGGTAAATTTCTGATTACAAATAAATGTGCTTTGATTGTATCTATAACACTATGAGGACACCTTAATAACAAATATTTAATTATTTGGAATGAATTATAAAGAAAGGAAATTAAGATTGCGTAAATAACATTGTGAAACTCAAAATTCTTTAGAATATTCATCATGCGGTTTTTTGTGTTATGCATGCAAAAACTTTTTCTCGTTTTCACAGAATGAGAATCCCCACACCCTTTATGATAGTAAATTGACGATTGTATCATCATAGATTTAAATTCCATTATCCATGCTTTCCAGCAGAGATCAAGCTCTTCACCATACATAAAATAACTTTCATCAAATCCGTCAAGATGATCAAACAATTTTTTTTCAATCATCAAAGATGAACCATTTGCGTATCCTTCAATATAGCACTTGTCAATACTTTCAATACATTTATCTTTTACCCCGCTGCCAAGCAAAGTCAAATATCTTTTATAAAAAAGAAACTCCTTAATATTGTTGGCATATGGTTTTTCTAAGCTCTCGCATATCTTTATACTTTTATCTTTTATAACTGAATTTACAAGTTCAATCAACCAATTTTTATCAACAAATGTGTCATTATTTAAAAAAACTAAAAACTCTCCTTTTGCAATTTTTGCACATTTATTATTGCCTTCTGCAAATCCGTAATTATTATCTAATTTCAAAATTTTTATCCAAGGAAAATTTTTATCTGTAAATTCTACCGAATCATCAGAAGATGCATTATCCCCCATAATTACTTCATATTTATCTTTTGGATAATCCAATTTTTCCAAAGATTCAAAACAATCCTTTAGCCATTTTTTTCCATTCCAATTTACTATTATTATACTAACAAGCGGTAATGTTTCGCGTTCTTTATGTTGCATCATTTTATCATCCAAATTTCAACACTATCTCCAAATTTTAAAAGATTTAATAATAAAGTTAAAGGTGTTAATGCAACATACAAAAATCCATAAAATGCAACAACAAAAATATTTCCTTTTTTAATCTTTTTACTAAATCTTATCCAAATATTTCCTCCAATTTTTGAACTTATCCA
>MNZY01000106.1 GCA_001873845.1 Candidatus Altarchaeum sp. CG2_30_32_3053
AAAAATTAAATTTTCGGTGCTGACCCACTAAAATTGGGATAATTATTATATTTGTTTTTTTTACTAATATTTTTATAAGTTATAGGACTTACTTATATTATTTTGTAAATGAACATAAAAAGTCAAGAATTCATATTTGTTTTGTGTAGGTCCAGTAATGTTTAAAATTAAATTTATAATATCCAATTTTAATTTTTAAGCAGATTTTTAAAAAATATATCACAAATTAATTATCCCAACTTAAAGGGATGAGTACCGAAAATCTTACAGATTTTCAGTAAAATTACGAGTTTATAGATGAACACTAATTAGTCAGATGAATTTGCTCTTAAATATTTACTTTAAATCCAAATTAATTAAGTGTATGGAATAAATAAAGGCACTTTTACGTTTGTAAAAGATATGTGGTTTGTTCATGTGATCCATACACGATCGCACTTTTATGCATGTTACTAGTAATGGTGAGAGATGTAAAACGTAATCTCTCCCTGAAGTGCAGGCTGTGCAAGGATGAATTGTGGAAATCCTCTGCTAACGGTCGTACTGTGATGTCAACCAGCCGAATGTAACGGTTGGAAATTTTGGAAATAACCAGTTACAAGTCAACTAATTTATTGGTTGGTAGTTGACTTGCTCTAATAAATTATGTTTTTTGATTAATAAATCTGTTATAAAATCTGTTATACTTTATAATTTTTCTATTTTGGAAATTTCGGAAATTAAATTTTCTTTAAATTTCTTCACATTGCCATCTTCATTGCTGATTATCAAATCGCTTAATGCAATGACATTTCCCAGTCCCCAGATTAATTCGGCAATATCCCGGTTTATAAATCCCTTATAAGTCAAATTGTCATCAGGCCTTTTTCTCTTTGTAAATCTTTCGTATCTTTTTTTAGGTGATGCGTAAATTGCTATTAATACGACATCATAAAATTTTCGGAATTCTTCAACTTCTTCGTAGTTTCTTATACCGTCAACAATGCAGATTTCTGCATTTTTTATTTTTTCTATTTCAGGCATACAGATTTTTGCCGCATAACCTTTATCCTTTTTTCTGAACTCTGTGCTGTACTCTCGCATATCCCTGTCCATATTTTTTTCCTTCATTTCTTTCCTTATAGCATCTCCCATGCTGACAACAGAAAATTTACTGCTTAAAAATTTTATTGTAGTTGTTTTTCCTGCACAGGGCATTCCTGTTATGCAGAGAAGTTTCATAAGAGTTTTATAATAGTTTATAACATTTGATAAATTTTTACCCCGGCCTCTGTTTTCATTACCTCTTTACTACATCCTTTTGCTTGCTTGGCCTCATCCTTTTACTTTTTCCGTAACCACAGGATGCACATTCCTTGTGGACATAATGAAATGAAAATTTTCCGCATCGCGGACATAAGATATGAATACGTCCTTTATTGTGCTTTCCAAAACTTGGTGTTCCTTTACTCATTTTTTATAATTGTTTTGTATTTTATCTATATTTACATTACCATAACTATCATATCTCCCCTTATAAAAATTTGTTCCAGTTTTTTTTCAACTATACCTCCATCCATCCCCTTGTCTTTAAAACGTGCATTTGCCAGCACAATATTTACATGCATATCAAATGCCTTCAGTGTTCCTGAAATTTCAAGTCCGTTTTTGGTCTTCACAATTACCTCCTTTTCCAGCACATCCCCCAATGCGTCTAATGGTTTCATTTTGGTTTATATAGTTTATATTACTCAGTTCCCTGATTTATTCTTTTTATTGTTGATTTGTTGTTGATTAGATAATTAGGAATAATAATTAAGAACAAGGATAATAAATTTATAATAATTCTTAGTTGATTTATTTTTTAATATTTTAGATTATAATTCATAATTAATAATAAAATTTATAATTCATAATTAATAATAAAGTAATTTTAACAATATTAAAATAAGAAATTTAAAAATGAATCTGGAGGTAAATGAAAAGGCATATAATTTGCTTGATACGATTGAAACAGAGAGGAAGGTTATAAATGTTGAAGGTGGTGAAAACAGTAATGTAAGCGGAGAAGTAATTGTGCTTGACATAGGAGTTACAGACAAGACAAAAGATGCGGGCAGCAATGGTAAATCTGGAATAACAACAGCAGAGGCGGCAACGGGATGTATCGGAAAAATTTCTATCAAAGACGGCAAAATTTATGTATCAATTCCTGAATATCCTTCAATTGCAACACTTTCCTGTCAGATGGCAGGGTGGAGGTTTAAGATAAATAACGAAATTGCTATAGGTTCCGGTCCTGCAAAAATGGCTGCAAGAGTTCCAAAGGAAACAATTGAAAGAATTGGTTATTTTGAAAATCCGAAAAAAGCAGCACTTCTTTTGGAAACAAATATTATGCCGAATGAAGAAACAGCACGAAAAATTTTGGAAAAAACAAAAGCAAAAAAGGTGATTGTTGCGGCATTCAGAGATGATTCAGTGGTCGGATTAATAAATGTTCTGGCAAGGGTTGTTGAAATGGGCTTTTATCGGCTGGATTATCTTAAATTTGACACAAATAGGGCAGTCAGCGGCGAGGGATTTGTTCCGATTCCAAAATTAAATACTGAGATAATGTACACTTCAAATGACGCACTGATTTATGGTGCCGATGTTACAATCAATGTTAATGGTTGGGATGAAAATTTGACTGACAAGATTTCTTCATCATCCTCACCTGCTTACGGAAAACCGTTTAAAGATATATTCACGGAAGCCGGAGGTGACTTTTACAAAATAGACCTTGGGATATTCGCACCTGCAAAAATTACTATAATTGATACAAAAAATAATAAGCAATATGTTAGCGGACATATAAATGACGACATAATAAACAAAATTTCATGAAGAAAAATTTAAAAAAAATTAAAATTTTAAAGGCCTAAAAAATTTAAAAATCTGATAAATTTTAAAAATAAAAACAAAAATAAAAACAAGCATGAAGATAAGTAAAAATAAAAACAAGCATGAAAATGAAAAAAATGTTGTTTTATGTAAGTATGGAAAAACACGCGAGTCCGTTTGATATTATAGAGGCGTATGATGCGGTTGAAGATGTTGCAGTTGTGCCTTATGCAAATGTATCTGCTGAGGAAATTCCCGCACTTGTGAATGATATAATATTTCCAAGAAGTCCGAAGGATTTGATAAATACAGCAATATTTATCGGAGGACATGATGTTGTGAAAGGCGATGAGATGATGGAAATTGCAGTCAGGCAGATGTTCAATCCGTTTAAGGTATCAATTGTTGCTGATACTGACGGTTCAAATACAACTGCTGCTGGGTGTGTGTATAAAATTAAGGAATCGTACACCAAAAAAGGAGAAAATTTAAAAGGACAAAAGGCAATAATATTTGCAGGAACAGGACCTGTCGGATTAAGAATAGCCGCATTACTTATAAAAGAAGGCGCAGATGTTGCGGTAACATCAAGAAAATTAGACCGGGCAATGGAGGCAATTGATAAAGTCAGAAAGGTTTATAATGCGGATATAAAAGCGTATGAAGTGAGGAGTGATGAAGACACAATCAAAGCGATTGAGGACTTTAAGCCAAACATTGTTGTAACAACAGGGCCACCAAAAATAACTTTGGTAAGTAAAGCAATATGGAGCGAATATAAATTTATTAAAATTCTGGCTGATGTTAATGCGTATCCTCCTTATGGAGTTGAAGGTGTTGATGCAAATGATGACTGCAAAGAGATTGAGGGAAGGATTGGAACTGGTGCATTGCGAATAGGTACTATAAAGAATAAGGCACAAAAAGCAATAATAAGAAAGTTATTTGAGAAAAAGGGAAATATACTAAAACTTGAGGATATTTATGCTGCGGCGTTTGAATAAGTGTTGAATTTGTTTTGTTTCAATATTAAGTATCGCCAGATCGACTAAAAATGTATGAAATTTTGTAAAAAAAGATATTAGCACATATTTGGAGGTTTGTGGGTAACGAAATTTTGGAATAATCTGATAGGTAAATTTTTGATTTTTACGCTCACTTTGTTCCACTCACTTTGTTCGTGTCTTTTTGAAATCTTTATGGTTTCAAAAATCGTGTCTTTTGAAATTTCATAAATTTTGAAATTGTATTTTTTTGAAATTTTCAGAGGTAAATTTCCTGCCTCCTGAGCAGTTACAAAAATTTAAATTAAATTTATTATAAATTTCAAAATTTATTAAAGTAGAAGCATAAAGGACTTTGGAGATGAAAAAACAACTTTTCTTTGAGATAAGCGACGAGATCGCAGGGGGATTGAAGAAAAGGGAAATAAGTGAAAAAGAAATTTTGGAGGAATTTAAAAAAACAAGATGAATAATTTTTCCAAATTTTGTTTTAATCGTTTTATGATTTAAATTTATTTATAAAAATTTAATATTAATATATTACCCGAGTTTCAAAGATATTTAAAAAATGGCTAAAAACACCTTTAAAATATGTTTTTTATTGCCACCAATTTTATCATTTTGTCAAGGTCAAAACACCATAACTTTGAAACTCAAGTATTAGCATACTAATATATATATTGACAAAATGACAGTTAATGTGTATAGAAATGTTACATTAGAAAGAGTTAAAAAAGAGTTGAAATACTGCTGCCCAAAGAACAATTGAAATTGATA
>MNZY01000108.1 GCA_001873845.1 Candidatus Altarchaeum sp. CG2_30_32_3053
TTTGTATTCAAATTTGCAAAAAATTTATTGAAAAATGTGACCATTTAAAAATTAACAGGACTTACTCGTGAAAACTTAAAAAATTTACCATTTGTTTTTAGAGTGGCCAAATATTTCATTGGAAATACAAATTTATTTGTGATTTTATAATTATTTTGTGTTAACTCCTTCGTAAAAAGTTGTCAAGTAGAGTTATAATTATTACAATGATAATGCAACAACTTTAAAGGATATAAAATATAAAAACGACCACAGATGACTGTCTATAAGTTAATTTCCACAGAAGATTATCCCGCACTGATGATTGATGGCATCCTGATGCATTGCATAAAACTTACATCTCCGAA
Source organism: Candidatus Altarchaeum sp. CG2_30_32_3053 (assembly GCA_001873845.1). Classification (GTDB taxonomy): domain Archaea; phylum Altiarchaeota; class Altiarchaeia; order Altiarchaeales; family Altiarchaeaceae; genus Altiarchaeum; species Altiarchaeum hamiconexum. Next base: position 348 of record MNZY01000108.1, read on the forward strand.
AAAGGACGCCGAAAATAAGGTTCAAATTTTAGGGATTAAAAAAGGAAGGGTTCTGGATATATGTACCGGATTGGGATATACAGCAATTGCGGCATCACATGTTGCAGATGAAGTTGTTACTGTTGAAAAAGATGAAAATGTGATTGAAATTGCAAAAAACAACAAATATTCAGCAGAATTATTTGGAAATAAAAAAATAAAATTAATTACAAGCAATGCTTATGATGAAATTGAAAAATTTGATGATGAATGTTTTGATTATATTATCCACGACCCTCCAACTGTATCAAGAGCAGGAGAGTTGTATGGAGAAAAATTTTATAAAAATTTATATCGCATATTGAAACCAGGCGGAAAATTATTTCATTATGTTTCAAAACCAGGCAGTAAATACAGAAATAAATCAGTTGAAAAGGGGGTAATAAACCGGTTGAGAAATGTCGGGTTTGATGTTAAATTTCACGAAAAGGTAAGCGGGGTTGTTTGTGTAAAACATCTATGAAACATCTATGAAATTATTCTCTGAAATTTAACAGGTTTCAAAATTTTGTGTTTCTTTTAAATTTATAATACAAAAATAAGGTGACTGAAAACCAGGAGAAAATTTATACGGATTGGGAAATTTATGAAATTTTACATCCCGCAGTTAAGGAATGGTTCATGTCCAAATTCGGTAAATTTTCCGTTCCCCAGAAGTATGCGGTAATGGATATTCACCAGCGACAGAATGTTTTGATTTCATCTCCGACAGGAAGCGGGAAAACACTTGCCGCATTTCTTTCAATTTTAAACGAATTAATCAAACTTGCAGACAAAAATGAATTGGAAGATAAGGTCTACTGTATCTATATTTCTCCGTTAAAAGCACTTGACAACGATATTGAAAAAAATTTAAATGAGCCGTTAAAAGAGATTGAAAAAATTTCGGGAAAAAAATTTAATATACGGATTGCGGTCAGGACAGGGGATACTTCCCAGACAAAGAGAACAGAAATGTTAAAAAAGACCCCTCATATATTAATAACAACACCCGAAACACTCGCAATAGTTCTTTGTGCTCCTAAATTCAGGGACAAATTAAAAGACGTAAAATATATAGTTGTTGATGAAATTCATTCTCTTGCAGAAAACAAAAGAGGCGTACACTTAACTGTAACACTTGAACGACTGCAAAATTTAGCAGGAAGATGGACAAGAATCGGATTAAGTGCAACAGTTGCTCCGCTTGAAAAAATAGCAGAATTTATGGCAGGGTATGAAAAGGGAAAACCGAGGGACTGCAAAATTGTTGATGTAAATTTCTTAAAACAGATGGAGATTAAGGTTGTTTGTCCGGTTGAAAACATAATGGAATCATCCCCTGAGGAGTTAAGTAATGCTACTTATTCACTGCTGCATCGCCTGATTCAGGAGCACAAAACAACCCTGATATTCACAAATACGAGAAGCGGAACAGAGTCCGTTATATTTCATTTAAAGAAGAAATTTAAAAATTTTTACAATGACAATATAATGGCTCATCATTCCTCACTCTCAAAGGAGTTGCGATTGAATGCAGAGGATAAATTAAAGGAAGGAAAATTAAAGGTTGTTGTTTCTTCAACATCGCTGGAACTTGGGATTGATATCGGATATATTGATCTGGTTGTGCTTATAAGTTCTCCGAAATCGGTTGCAAGAGCACTGCAGCGCATCGGACGGAGCGGCCATCGGCTGCATGAGAAATCAAAAGGAATAATTATAGTTATTAACAGAGATGATCTGGTTGAATGTGCAGTAATACTTAAAAACGCGGTTGAAGGAAGGATTGACGAAATTGATATTCCACAAAATTGTCTTGATGTGCTTTCGCAGCAAATCTTTGGAATGGCAATTGAAGACGACTGGGATATTGATAATGCTTATGATTTAATAAAGAGAAGCTACTGCTACAAAAATTTATCAAAAGACGACTTTATGGGCGTAATGAGTTATCTTGCCGGAGAATACAGCAGTTTGGAAGAAAGATATGTTTACGGAAAAATCTGGATTAACTACGAAAAAAATTTATTCGGAAGAAGGGGAAAACTGGCAAGGGTTTTATATGCAACAAATATAGGAACAATTCCTGATGAGTCATTCGTTCTTGTCAAACTTGCAACTGAAAATAAAGTAATAGGAAAGATTGACGAGGACTTTCTTGAACGGCTAAAAAGCAAGGATATATTTGTTCTTGGCGGAAAAATTTACAGATTTGAATATACAAGAGGAACAATTGCTTATGTTAATAACTGTGCGGGACCTCCGACAATTCCGTCGTGGTTTTCAGAACAATTGCCCTTGTCATTCGGACTGGCTTTGGAAATTCGGAAATTTAGATCGCTGATGGAAGAAAAATTTAAAACATCGGATAAAAATTTAACAATAAAATTTATCACTGACTATTTATATGTTGATTTCAATGCGGCAAATTCGGTCTATGAATATTTCAAAGAACAGTATCTGTATGCAAAAATTCCTCATACCAGTCGCCTGCTCATTGAATTTTACACCGGCTACGGAAACAAAAAATTTGTTATATTTCATTCCTTATTCGGAAAAAGGGTCAATGATGCTTTATCAAGGGCAATAGCATACATCATTTCAAAAACAGAACGAAAGGATATAGGTATTTCCATATCTGACAACGGATTCTATCTGAGTGCAGAGGGAAAAATTAAGGCACTGCAGGCATTTGAAAATTTAAATGCAGAAAATTTAGGAAAAATTTTGATTAAGGCGATCGACAGAACAGAGGTATTGACGAGAAGATTCAGGCACTGTGCAGGCCGTTCGCTGATGATTTTGAGACAGTATAAAGGAGTGCGGAAGAGTGTGGGAAAGCAGCAGTTTAGCAGTAAAATTTTGCTGAATTTTGTAAAGGAACTGAATGAAAATTTTCCTATTTTGAAGGAAGCGAGAAGGGAGGTTATTGAGGATTTTATGGATGTGAAAAATACAGCAAAGGTCTTGGCATGGATTGATGAAGGAAAAATCAGGATTGAATATATTAATACGACAATTCCCTCTCCGTTTGCCTTCAATTTAATTGCACAGGGATATATGGATGTTTTAAAATACGAGGAAAGGATAGAATTTATAAGGAGAATGCATAAGGCAATTTTAGAAATTATAAAAGCAAAAGAAAAATCAGAAGAAAATTATGATTGATAAATATCACACAAATTCAACAATTATTGTTCCCTTCTGCAACGGAAATTGTTCATCATCTGAATTTTGCAATAAGACGATAAATCAATGTTTGCCAAAAAAGAATGACAATAGCACATATAACGCAGGCGAGGAATGTGCAAATAATAACTGCTTTAAGGTAATTTGCATGTCTGTTGGATGGGAATGCAACAATGACAGCGATGGTGATTGTTCAGTAAATTATTTTTGTAATAATGAGCATAAATGTCAGATAAAGAGCAATACGGTTTATAGTGGCAGCCCGGGTGGGGGTTCAGGCAGAGGAACACGATATGTAACACAAACACAACCGGTTACAGCAAACAAAACAAATAAATCTGTAAATAAATCCACAGAAAAGCAAAATGAAACGAAAACAGATACAACGAAAGACAAGACAAAAGTAAATGAAGGAAAAATTTTAAAAATAATAGTAGAAAACAGGGACATTATTAAAGCAGGGGAGAAATTTATTGTTAAAGTAACTGATAATGAAGGAAATTTTGTTGTGAATGTAACCGTTAATTATGGTGGAGTTGTTAAATTTACGGACTTTGATGGAAAGGTTGAATTTGTTGCTTTGAACGAAATTGTTGAATTATAGTCATTTTACTGACTTTTTGCAGTAAAATGACTATACTCGTAAATTTGATAACGGTGCAAAAAGTTAGCAAATTTACTATAAAAGCGAATAAAGACGGATATAACCCATGTTCGTCATTCAAAAATTAAAACAAAGGTCATTAAGGCAAATAATTTCCAAAAGTTTGGTCTTAATTTTTCTATTTCACGGTTGTGTGCCATATAAAAGTAGGCCATTTATATTTTTGTAAATTATCAATTGAATTTTGAAGATTAAATAAAAATTTCAATAAATAATATTTTTGATTATAAAATTTATAACTTAAAATTTTTTGTTTTAAATTTATTAAATTTATGGTTGTATTTTAAATTTATTTATGAAAAATTTAATATAAAAGAGGTGG
>MNZY01000109.1 GCA_001873845.1 Candidatus Altarchaeum sp. CG2_30_32_3053
AAAATCGCGCAGGATAGCAAGGTGACATTCTTGCTAAGACAAGAAGGTGACATTCTTGCTAAGACAAGAAGGTGACATTCTTGCTAAGACGCAACAATTAAATTTAAAAACTTTATAAAACGATAAAGGAACGCATTAATGGGTTGAAATTTGAAGGGGAAATTTTTTAAAAAAAATAATAAAAATACAGTAACTATAAATTTTCAACATTTCTGTTCAAGAGAATCTAAAATGCGCTTGCCGGGATTCGAACCCGGGTTTTCGGCTTGGAAGGCCGAAGTACTACCACTATACTACAAGCGCAAAGTCATAATTTTTTGTAAATTATTTTTGTAACAATATTTCTGTAAATAATTTCTATCAATAATATTTCTGTAAATAATTTCTATCAATAATATTTCTGTAAATAATTATACTTTATAATAAAATTTTAAAATTTGAATGAAGAATTCATATATAATCCTGCGGAATTTATATCAAAAATAACACAGGCACCGTTATTGGCAATACTTGTATTTTTCATCTTAAATTTTGTTTTTCTGCACGGATTAAACTCAAATTTTGTCGTAATAGAATATATGTGCCTATATCCATTCAGTTTCGCTCATATTTATTACTGCTTTTGAAAATTCATCTTCATTAATTCTCAGACACGCTGTATTTATGAATGCATCCACCTCAAAGCCCAGTAAATTTGAATCGTTTATATCATTTCCGGCAAATATGAATGCCTTTTTTCCTGCTGATTCTATTTTTTCCTTCAGCTGAAATGCCTTTTCTATATTATTCTGATATGTCCTCAAAGAAACGAGAATTCCATAGACCTTTGCGAGTGATGCCTTTGCTATTCGTGCGTATCTTTTTCTTTCCATAAACTTTATTTCCTCATAAGAAATTTTATTTATTGTTTGTGAAATCGGATCCAAAATCAATACATCTTTCCCAAGCTGTGCCTTTAAATTATAAGGATGAAATTTTCCCGAACCAATATATATAAATTTTTCAACATCTTTTTCATATTTTTCTGCATTATCAGTGTTGCAGCCCAGAATTTTTCCGCAGATAATCGCCTGCTTTTTATTTTCTTCAAGAAATTTTTTTAACTGCCAGGCGTTTTTTTCATGCTGAATGACATAAGTGATACCTGTTTTTTTAACATCATTCAGATATTTCAATAATTCATTCATTAAGGCATTCGGAATTTTTTTTGTGTAATAACACGGAACATACATAATATACATCCTGATTGAATTTTGAGTCATATTTAATTATGATTTGCTTGTGATTTGATTCTTATTTTTTATTTCGTTTGCATAAATATGTGCCAGTCGTATCGGTTCGGGAATGCTGTATTTTAAAAATTTTTTAACGACAGAGACCGCTGTATTTAATGAAATTTTATGTCCCGGGGATACATAAATTTTTCCGATTTTTTTACCTGCTAGTTTCCCATTAATGAATATCTCCTTATTTACTGTTTCTCCGCATAACAGCCCCTTTGCTACACCAATTGTTGCTATGTCCAGTTCAACCCCGATATGGCTCGCTATTCCGATTCCATTTGGATGCAGAATTCCGTTCCCGTCTGTCATCAATAAAATTTTGCTCTTTTCTATTCCCGAGTTTATGGCGGATTCTATTAATTTTTCAATTATGGGAATTTCTCTGAACGAAAGATATGTCAGAATGTAGGGAAATTTTACACAGATTCTGGCTGAAAAAATTTTATTGCCCGATGTCAATGCCCCCAAATCCGTATTCTTCATTGTTTATGTTTTTATAAGCAACATCTGCACCGCAAATTATCGCATTAGAGTAGTCATTTACATCTTCTGCAACAACCCGTTTGTTTAAATCATACTGAAATTTCTTCATTTCTTTTAAAGGATAACTGGTGTGAAAATCTCTAAACACATAATCCAAAAAATTTTTAACTCTGTCATTCTCAATCACAAATCCTTCCTTTTGCAGCAGCCCGGTTTTCTTTTCAGCGCCTGATTTATACCCTCCTGTTCTTCCGTCGGAATGTATTACTCTATGGCACGGAATTTTTATCAGAGTCGGATTGCGATTTAGTGCTGTTCCAACTGCTCTTGCAGAAATTTCGTCTCCAAGGGCAATTGCCAGTTCCTTGTATGTTGAAATTTTTCCTTCCGGAATCTGGCAAGTTAGCTTCAGCACATACTCATAAAAATCAAACAACATACCCATTTGAATATTTTTAAATAAAAAATTAATTAAATAACCATAATTGATTAACATAATTAGACAACATGCCTGATTAATCTGATTAAGTAATAACGGTTGGGTGTCAAATAAAAGGGAACATAAATTTAGATAGATTTAAATGGGCTTATAGCTCAGTTTGGTAGAGCGACGGACTCTTAATCCGTCTGTCGCGGGTTCAAATCCCGTTAAGCCCGAACATTTTCTTTTTATAATGAAACATCGGGAATATTGTTTGAAAGCAAGTGCAGCAAATAAGATTTTTAGGAAAATTCTGGAAAAATGTAGGGAGTCCTTTGAGATTGTTCAGTTATATAAATCAGCAGATGATTATGCACAGATTATTTTCTCAAATCCCAATACAACGCCAGAAATTTTGTTTGAGGAAGATCTTAATGAGGTTGCCGACGAGCACACCTCTAACAGTAATTTCCTTATCATTTACGGAAATTTGGAATATGGAACAGAGCGCACAATTAAGTATCTGCTGGTTTTTGTCAATAAAATTTTGATTGCACAGTTGTATGGAGTTGAATGGACACAAAGGGATGAATCAAAATTAACGGTAAAATTTAAAATTCTGGAAAATCCGGATGATGTTGCCAAAAAGGCAGTAAATCTGATTGAAGAGACAATTAAGGAGAAGACATTGTTTAAAGAGTAATATTCGGTCATCTCTGTCATTTTTACTGTTTTGTATAATCATTATAACATTTTCTTATTTGTGGGTTTGAAAGCAATTGAGCAGAAAAGCAACACTCTCCGCGGCAATGTCTTTTTCTGCAAGTTTTAAAGGCAATTCAGGATTTACTCTTTCCGGAAAAATTTCAAATGCCCTATTACTTTATTAGACATGTTACAAATTAAGAATATTTTATTATTTTCATCTTTAAAATATTAAATGACATATTAAATGACATAGTAGCAAAATTTAAATTTTTGAAGGGATGGAATAAAAGAGCATGACACATAAAATAAAAAGTTTATTATCTCAAAAACCTAATATCTAAATAACCCTTTAACCTCAAAATGTACATACTTCCGGCAATTGACTTATTATCAGGAAAGGTTGCGCGCTTAACTCAGGGAAAACTCGGGAGCAAAAAATTTTACGGCGATGACCCGGTTGAGATAGCAAAAAAATATGACTGTTTCTGTCTTGAAATTTTACACATAATTGACCTTGATGCAGCGCTTGGAACCGGAAAAAACAACCTTGAAATTTTAAAGGCCATCAGAAAGGCAGTAGATGCAAAAATTTATTTCGGCGGTGGAATAAGAAGTTATAAAAAAGCAAGAGAAATTTTAAAAATTTTAAATCCTGATGATAAAATTTATATCGGAACGCTTGCTTTAAAAGGAATTGATGAATTAAAAGATGTTAAGGAAAATCTTATCGTTGCAGTTGATTCAAAAGATGGAAAGGTAGCAGTAAAGGGGTGGAAGGAATTAACCGATTATGATACAATAAAATTTATGGAAAATTTTTATGGAAAATGTTTCGGATTTTTATGGACAGATATTAGCGTTGAGGGAATGCTCAAAGGGATAAATTTTAAAAATATTAAAAAGGTTGTCAAGGCATCAAGACAGCCTGTCATTGTTTCAGGAGGGATAAGCAAGTTTGATGACATAGAAGGAATAAGCAAAATTTCTCCTTATGGCATTGTCCTTGGAAAAGCAATATATGAAGGTAAGATAGATATAAAGGTTATTTCAAAATTTAATAAATTTTAAAAGTTTCACAAATTTACAACCTCATCTTCCATCATTAATTTTCCATTAACAACAACATCTGTTACTTTTCCCTTAACATTCCATCCTTCAAAAGGCGTCCATTTTAATTTACTCTCAAAATTCTCTCCTTTGATTTTCCATTCCTTTTTTAAATCAATTACAGTTAGGTTTGCCTTTTCTTTGACCTTAATTTCATTCTCAATTCCAAAAATTTTTCCCGGATTTATACAAATTTTTTCAACAACCTGCTGTAATGTCATAACATTCTTATTGACTAAATTTAACATTAAAGGAATCATTGTTTCAATTCCAGAAAACCCGTTTGCTCCGTTTTCCTTTTCTTTCATGCTGTGAGGAGCATGGTCGCTTGCTATTACATCAATGGCATTTATAGTGAAAATTTCAACTTTTGATCATTTAATTTAAATATATTACCAATTATAGTGAAAATTTCAACTTTTGATCATTTATTTTGAACATCAATATTATTTATTTTGAACATCAATATTACCTATTATGATTTGAAGAA
>MNZY01000073.1 GCA_001873845.1 Candidatus Altarchaeum sp. CG2_30_32_3053
TAAATTTTTCACACAAACAAAATTCGGAGACAACACTAATTTTCCTCCTTTACTTTCATCTTCAAATTTAAAATTTCTCAAATTTTTGCTTGATTTTGCGTAATCCTTTGATGTTACAGATATTCTTCTTGCCCTTTGCAAGATAAATTTAAGAATAATATTATAAAATTTCAAAATCAATGATGCAGGAAATTTCTCTAATTCTTCTTTCTCAATATCTGCATGGTATGTAATTATTAGCGGTTTTCCCTTTAAAACAGATGCAAAAAACGCAAATATAGACTGAATAGGGTCAGGTAAATCAACATGAACAATATCATAATTAATTTTAAGAATATCTCTTATGATGCAAGGATAAAAAACATCATTAAACGCTTTAAGTAAAATTTTATGCCTCCTTATTTTTATTCCTTTATAAATTTCAAAGTCATTTAAATTTTTAGCGTGCTTTGATGTTGAAACATAAATTTCATATTCGTTTTGCGACAAATATCTACTGACATCAAAATTTCTGCTTTCAATTCCTCCATACTTTGGATAAAAGTATTTTGTTATGTTTAGAATTTTCATAATCTTTTGTGTTATATAAATTATGAGATTTATTTTAAGAGTATTTTCAAACTTGTTTTTAAAATCTCTGAACAATTTTCAAACTTGTTTGAAAATACACGAATGAAGTGAGCGCAAAATTTCAGAAAAAACAAAAAATTTAAAAATTTACCAGCAATTTTCAAAATGAAATTTTGAAAATATCCGAACAAAGTGAGGTTATTTTTGAGGTGGCTGAATAGTAAATTGTATTTTTTTTTATTTGCCTTCACTTTTAACACATTCTTTAATTCTAAATTGTTTCAATCTTTCTATTATGGGTTTTTATCCAGTAGTTTGGTGCTCATCCCTTTAAGTTGGGATAATTATTTTGTGAGAGATCTTTTAAAAATCTCCTTAAAAATTAAAATTAGATAGCATAAGTTTAATTTTAAACATTACAGGACTTACGCAAGGCAGATATGAATTCTTGACTTTTTATGTTCATTTACAAAATAATCTAAGTAAGTCCTATAACTTATAAAAATATTAGTAAAAAAAACAAATATATAATTATCTAGCGTGTCCGAATAGGAAAGAGGATTTTGCCGAGTCTTTAAGTTGGGATAATTATTTTGTGAGAGATCTTTTAAAAATCTGCTTAAAAATTAAAATTAGATAGCATAAGTTTAATTTTAAACATTACAGGACTTACGCAAGGCAGATA
>MNZY01000241.1 GCA_001873845.1 Candidatus Altarchaeum sp. CG2_30_32_3053
TCCATTATGTCAACCAGTGAAAAAAATAAGGGCAAAGTCTATATAAAAAGTCCACAAAAAGTCCACGAAATGTTTAAAAGAGGAATTGTTGGAGAAATGAATATGTGTAAAAATAATAAAACAATACTTAAACTTGTGAGACCAAATTATGAAGAAATAGAAATATTAAAGTTGTTTGGAAATGAGCACATCGTTGATAAATCACATTTAAAATCAATGAATATCAATTACTAAAAAAGAATTTAAGAACCAACTAATTAAAAAGACTTGAGTAATTTTCGTTCATGTGGGAGACTTGGGATATATTTATTTATATGAAATTTAAATTTATATACACTCAAACTAATTACTAAAACAAGAGTTTAATTTAATTAAAGTTTAATTCATTAGAAGAATAATAAAGGATAATAAAAATAAAATACAATAAAAAATATATAAAATGGCAGGACAGAATATAGGGCAACCGGTGCTTATATTGCCGGAAGGTGCTTTCAGAAGTACGGGAAAGGATGCTATGAAAGCAAATATAACAGCAGCAAAATTTGTAGGAGAAGTAGTAAGGACAACATTGGGACCTAAAGGAATGGATAAAATGCTGGTTGATGATTTGGGGGACATAACCATAACGAATGATGGGGCAACTATCGTTGATAATATGAAGGTTGAACATCCAGCAGCAAAAATGATGGTTGAAATAGCAAAGACACAAGATAAAGAAGTTGGAGATGGAACAACGACAGTTATTGTTTTGGCGTCGTCATTATTAGATCAGTCAGAGAAACTTCTTAACTCGGGAATTCATCCGACAGTAATAATCAGGGGCTATACAATGGCTGCATTACAGGCACAAAAGATACTGGAAAAAAATGCTATGAATGTCACACTTGCTGACAGAGATATTCTTGAAAAAATAGCGACAACTGCAATGACCGGAAAAGGGGCAGGGGCAGCAAAAACAGAAATAAGAAAACATTGTGTAACTGCTGTAACAAATGTTGCCGTAAAAGAAAACGGAAAAGTAAAAGTAAATCAGGACGATATTCGGCTGGTTAAGAAGATCGGAAAAAGCATGGCTGAGAGTGAATTGATTGAAGGAGTTGTTATTGAAAAAGAGACACTGAACATTGATATGCCAAAAATAATAAATGATGCAAAAATTGCATTGCTGGATGCTGCTCTTGAAGTAAAGAAAACAGAAACCGATGCAAAAATCTCAATAAGGGATCCTTCACAGATGCAAAAATTTTTGGAACAGGAAGAAAATGCCTTAAAAAATATGGTTGATATTGTTAAAAAAAGCGGAGCAAAAGTCCTTTTCTGTCAGAAAGGCATTGATGATGTTGCACAGTATTATCTGGCAAAGAATAATATACTGGCTGTCAGAAGGGTTAAAAAGTCAGATATGGAAAAACTATCAAAGGCAACAGATGCAAATATTGTCAGTTTAATAAAAGACATGTCATCAGATGATTTGGGATTTGCAGGAATAGTTGAACAGGTTAAAATTGCGGGAGATGAACTGGTTTTGGTTAAAAAATGCAAGAATCCAAAGGCGGTCTCATTGCTTTTAAGAGGCGGAACAGAACATGTTGTTGATGAACTTGAGAGGGCTATAAAGGATGCGATAGGAGGGGTAGCAAGTGCTATTGAAATTGGAAGATATCTTGTAGGTGCAGGAGCAATTGAAATTGAATTATCCATGGGGTTGGAGAATTATGCCAAAACAGTCGGGGGCAGGGAACAACTTGCAATATCTGCATTTGCAGAGGCATTGGAAATAGTTCCGAAAACGCTTGCAGAGAGCGCGGGACTTGATGCCATTGATACAATAGTTTCATTAAAAGAAAAACACGCAAAGGAAAAAGGCGGAATTAATTTTGGTGTTGATGTGATGAATAAAAAGGTAGATGATATGTATGAGCAGGGCGTTTTTGAACCGCTTAAAATAAAGACACAGGCAATAACCTCGGCAACAGAAGCAGTTGAGATGATTTTAAGGATAGATGATGTTGTTGCATCGTCAAAGAAGCCAATGCCACCAATGCCTCCGGGAGGAGGATATGGCGGAGGAGGCATGGGCGGAATGGAGGGCATGGGTGGAATGGGAATGGAATAAGACCTTTCAAAAATCACTGACCCACAGACAAAAATTTATATTTTATTTTTTTGTTTTATTTTTTTGTTTTATTTTTTGTTTTAAATTTAAGACATTTTAAAATGCGATATGATTCGCAGGTTTCACAGGATACTGAAAATTTTATAATAAAAATCAGGGATGTCAATGTAAGCGAAGAAGAAATTTCAGTCATCCCTAAAGAGAAAGGGATTGAGGTTAAAATTTCAGATGAAAATTTACGATTTAATTCACCGAAAATAGATATGGAAAACATAATTTCTGATTTGAAGGACAAAATTTTAACGGTAAAGGCAAATATATTAAAAGAGAAACAGGAAACACAGAAACCAAAGGAATTAACAGATAAAATAGGAATGTTCCAAAAAGAGATAAATGACAGAAATAAAGAGATTGAAAATTTAAAGAACAAATATGAGGCATGTTTAAGGCAGCTTGCAGATTTTGATAATGCGCGAAAAATATGGGACAACAAAGAGAAAGAAATTAAAAAGTACGGGGCAAAGGACTTTATGCTCAATTTACTTCCTTTACTTGATACCTATAATGCAGCTTTTGCCTCATACAAAGACAAAAATTTAAGTGTGGAATCAATGGAGCTCTTTGAAGGAATGAAAAAAATTTACGAGCGGTTAATCTGTGTTTTGAAAGAGCAGGGATTGGGTGAAATTTCGTCTATGGGAAAAATTTTTGACCCTTATAAGCATGAGGTGCTTATGCAGGAAGAAACAGATAAATTTCCCGATGGCACAATAATTAAGGAATTTCAAAAAGGATACATTTATAAAGATATGCTGTTAAGGTCTTCAAAAGTGAAGGTTGCGAAGGCAAAAAGCAATGATAATGACAATAATAACAATAACAAAATAAATTAATTAAATACAAAAATAACAGGACTAACAATAACAAAATAAATTAATTAAATACAAAAATAACAGGACTAACAATAACAAATTTTTATATTAAAATAACAATATAACAATAATCTCAAAATAAAAATTTAAAAAAGTCAAAAAAATTAAAAATGGGTGAAAAAATAATAGGAATTGATTTGGGAACGAGCAATTCGGCAGCAGCAGTAATGGTTGGCGGAAAACCAACAATGATTCCAAGTGCGGAAGGAGTAAGTATGTATGGGAAGGCATTTCCGAGCTATGTTGCATTCACAAAGGACGGACAATTGCTTGTCGGAGAGCCAGCAAAGAGGCAGGCACCAATGAATCCAGAAGGAACTGTTTATGGCACGAAACGTAAGATGGGAACCAGTCATAAATACAAAATTTACGGTAAGGAATATACGCCCCAGCAAATTTCAGCAAATATATTGCAAAAGATAAAAAAAGATGCGGAAAAATTTTTGGGTGAGCCAATACATAAAGCAGTGATTACTGTTCCGGCATATTTTGACGATAATCAGAGACAAGCAACAAAGGATGCAGGTGAAATTGCCGGATTAGAGGTTGTCAGAATTATTAACGAACCAACGGCTGCTTCCCTGGCTTACGGCTTAGACAAATCGCAAAAAGAAGCAAAAATTCTGGTTTTTGATTTGGGAGGAGGAACGCTTGATGTTACAATCATGGAATTCGGTGGAGGTGTTTTTGAAGTTAAAGGAACATCAGGAGATACGCAATTAGGTGGGGTAGATATGGATAGTGCAATTATTGATTACATTATTAATGATTTCAAAAGCAGAGAAGGTGTTGACTTAAGAAATGATAAGACAGCATTTATTCGTTTGAAAGAAGGTGCGGAAAAAGCAAAAATAGAACTTTCAACAACCATTGAAACAGAGATAAATTTACCTTATATAACTGCAACACAAACGGGACCAAAGCATCTTATCACAAAAATAACGCGGGCAAAACTTGAAGAATTAATAAATCCGATAGTTGAAAAATGCAGAAGACCTGTAGAAATTTCATTAGATAAAGCTAGTATAAAAAAAGAAGATATTGAAAAGGTCATAATGGTCGGAGGACCTACAAGAATGCCTGTTGTCTATAAATTTATTGAAAATATTTTTGGAAAGAAAGCAGAAGGTGGAGTTGACCCAATGGAATGTGTTGCAATTGGAGCGGCAATCCAGGGTGCAGTATTATCTGGAGAACTCCATGATATTTTATTGCTGGATGTAACTCCTTTAACCTTATCAACCGAGACATTGGGCGGGATAGCAACACCATTAATTTCAGCAAATACGACAATTCCGACAAAAAAATCACAGATATTTACTACCGCAGCTGATTTCCAGACAGCTGTTACAATTCATGTTGCCCAGGGTGAAAGACCTCTTGCCAAAGACAATACTTCATTAGGTATGTTTAACCTGACAGGACTTCCCCCTGCTCCAAGAGGGGTTCCGCAAATAGAGATTACTTATGATATTGATGCTAATGGAATATTAAATGTCAAAGCAAAGGATTTGGGGACAGGAAAAGAAGCGGGAATTACAATAAGCGCATCAACAAAATTAAGCAAGGAGCAGATTGAGCGTATGAAGAAAGATGCGGAGAGGTTTGCAGAAGAGGATAAAAAGAAAAAGGAAGAGCAGGAATTAAAAAACGAGGCAGAATCACTAGTATACCAGTCAGAAAAGTTAATCAAAGATCTTGAAGGTAAAATCAGCGAAGAAAATAAGAATAAGATAAATGAGGCATCCAAGGAACTAAAAGAAGCAATAGGAAATAACGATATGAGTATGATGAAGACAAAATTTGAAAATTTAAAAAACATCTTGCAACAAGTAGGAACAGCGGTTTATCAGCAGGCATCCCAGCAACAGCAACAGCAACAATCACAGGCAGGGTCTGGTGGAGTAGGTGAAGGAGATCAGCAAAATCAGGAGAGCAGCAGCAGCCAGCAGGGTCAGGAAGATACAGGACAGAATACAGGAAAAGGTGAACAAAAAGAAGAGAAAAAAGACAGCAAGGTTTATGATGCGGATTATGAAGTGAATAAATAAGAAATTTTGTTGTGATGTGGTTTGTCCGACGGAAATTTTAAATTTTTAAATTTTTTTATTTTTTGATTAAACAATAAAAAATAATGAGGAAATATGATAACAACCACAATAATAACAGGATTATAGTGAATCTATCAACATTTTAATTATAATAATTTTAGTATCGGATTTGTGTTTGTTTTTTTAGGCAGGTCCGAACGACATCAGGAGGTTATATTGACAGAAAAGTCTGCTTTTACTGCCAAAGCACTTAAGGATTTATACGATTCTGTAAAAGAAGAAGTAGGAAAAGGTTATTTTGGACATACTGTTGAAGTAAAAGGAAAGATTGAATGTGGCAAGCCCTTAACTTCGGAGTTGACTAAAGAAGAGTGTGTTTTTTATAAAACAGAAGTAGAAAGGAAATATGAAGAGACATACTCCGTAACCAATCCCTAAACCCGGAGGAGAAATTAATGACATAAAAAGGTAATGAAACAGTCAGCCAAAACACTTTATATACTGCCTTTTTTATTGCGGATAAAACCGAAAAAACAAAAGTAAATCCCTTTTCATTTAATATTAATTTGCCTCAACAGGGAAGAAAAACTTTAGGTTATACATTAGAGTTTTAGGTGAGGCGTCTGATACATCCGGTGAACTAAAAATTGCCAAGCCAGTCGCAAAAAGCGGAAATTTCATCATTTCAACAAAGTCAAAAGAAGAACTAACAGAAGAAATCAGAAAAAAGATACAATATTTAAAATCGGAGCTGTAATTTGTTTTGTTTTGGGGCAATATTAATCATAATCATGTATGGTTTTTTACAAACTGAAATTTGCCAGACAGAATAAATAAAATGACAGGAAACACATGAATATGACAACCCGCTATCCTAATGGCCTGCTTCTATTTGGCACTTAACAATTCCTTCATCAGCAATAACAATTCCTTCATCAATTATTTTAAACAATTTTTTTTGTCCTTCTCTGATAAATTTATGTTTTTTCATTATGGTAAATCTGCCTGTGTCGTTTAAATTTTCCCGTCCAAGTTCAATGATTACCTTACACCAGTATTTTAAAATTTCCCCGCCGACAGGTGAAATTTCCTTTGTCTCAATGTCAGTATAGACCTGATTTGTGATAATAATCGGAATGTTAAATTTTCTGCTTATTCTTAGCAAAATTTCAAGCTGTTTTCCGAGCAAAATCTGCCTTTCCTGTCTTTCATTTATATTGTTCGCTTCCTCAAGCCGATAGAGCATTGTGATTGAATCAACAATAACAAGCCCGATTTTTTCATTTATCATTTTTTCAACACTGTCAATCGCTGTTTTTTGCTCCCTGTATGTTGTGGGTTCAATCAGAATTATGTTTTTTAAGACAGATGTTGTTTTTTCTTTGGATATTTGCTTTACTCTTTCAACCGAAAAACCACCTTCTGTATCAATAAATATTACTTTTTTTTCCCTTAATGCAACATTTACAGCAGCAATCATACATAAATTTGTCTTTCCCGATGCAGGAGGTCCATAAATTTGTGTAAGTGTTTTTTCCAAAATTCCGCTGCCAAAAATTTCATTAAAAATTTTATCTGTGTTGAGCATCATCTTAAATATTAAGGGTATTTTTGTTATTTTAATCTTTTTTTTTCAGAGTGTTCAAGTTCGTTAATATTGTTTATTCTTTTATATGCAACAATTAATGCAGTATATCCGAATAAAGAGACAAACCAGTAACTAATTATACGGTCAACTATAACCGCGGCAGCGGCATATTCAGAAGGAACGCCTAAAAGAGTGTAAAGTCCGGTGCTGCTAACCTCCCATATTCCTATTCCCCCAGGCAAGGTCGGAATGTATGAAATTATAAGTACAACAACAAGCACGGTAACAAAAACAACAATGTCAATGTTATAGCCAATTGCAATAAATATAGTATATAATCGTAAGAATGAAAAAAACCAGATGATGAAAGAAATTATAGTTCCAAGTCCGAAAATTTTTATATTTAACCCGTATTTTGCTCCGTCATGAAACTCTGAAACAATATCGTCAATTTTGTTTTTTGTCTCAGACATTCTTTTTTTCAGAAACGAAAATTTTGAAAATAATTTTATAAAGAATGTTACGATTTTTAAAGCACGTTTTCTGTCAACAATGGACAAAAAAGAGACCAAAGACAATATTCCGACAACTATTGCCGCAATTATGAGAAGCAGTGCAACGTATAAAGAAATTTCATCCGCAAGAACAAAATATAGGGATATGAAGATTAACAGCAGCACAGGCAAAATTTCAAGATTTAAATTTATAATTGCACTTCCGAATGACTTTGCCACCGGAAAATTATCTAATTTTGAAAGAATGTATGCTCTTATCGGCTCGCTGACAACACTTCCGGCAGGAACAATATTTCCGGAAAACAGTCCGACAGATGTTGCCAAAAACAAACTCGTGAAGGAAATTTCCTTATTTTTTATTTTATCGTAAAGCACGATTGCCCACCTCAATGTGTGGAGAAATATTATAAAGACCTGCAGGCCAATCAGCAGGAGCAAAATCCGGACATCTAACTTTGACATAGCACTCCAGACCTTGTCAATTCCAATCAGGAAAAGTAAGAGAATCAGGATAATAATGCCTATTATGAAAAGTACAGTGGTTCTTTTATTTATGTGTAATGGTTCGGATATTTTTGGTATGTTTGTCTCTGCATGCATTTTTGGACTTCGTGAAATTAACTATAAATTGATCATAAATTGATCATAAATTATTGGAGAAAATTATAACTCAAATTATAACTCAAATTATAATTCAAAATTTTACAAAATTTTAAAACAAAATTCAGAAATTTATAGTGAATTTTTCAACTTTTAATTATTTATTTTGAACATCAATATTGCATATTATGATTTGAATAATAAATATGGATAAAAACAATATTCTCAGAAGAAGGGATAGAGGGAAGGTATTAAAACAAAATTAAAAAGAGATTAAGAAAAAAGAGTAATAGGATATAGAAAGTATGGTCCGTTATAAAATTTCCTCAATCTCTATATTTGTCATAAATCCATATTTTTTCTCATTTATTATCAATGTTGGAAATTCTTCTATATTGTAAATTTTTTTAAATGCATCTATAGTTGACAGATCCAAATCAGCGTCAAATGAAAATACCATCAAGTCATTCACATATTTTCTCTTTAAGTCGGTAAGAATCATCCCCTGATCGTTACATTTATTACATTTTGAATTGTAAAAATAGAGAATTATTGAATAATCAAAGCTGCACCTTTCCTTTAATTTTCTTGTAAAAATATAATGTTGCGTTTGCATCAAAGTATATTCCTTCTTTAGATTTTTATAAGTTGGTATGTCAATTTTCTTTGATTCTTCAAATTTTTCTACTTTTATTCCTGTGGCATAGCTGTCGTTTGCTAATTTTTCAACTATTCTTGAAGATAAATTGCATGTCTCATTTCTTATATTCAAATCATAAAGAATTTCGTTAAGATTTGCACTTTTTATCATCATATCTATTTCTTTAAACTCTTCTTTTAGAACTTCCGATTGCTGAACATTTATTTCTATACCTAAAAACACCCCGAATAAAAACACAATTGTTGTTAGTATAGCAGCAAATATGTATAAATTTTTGTTCATTTTATCACATTATTTATTATCTTTTTACCATCCTTTTTTCATACTAATTTTTCTATAGATTATGTAAAATATGCTCGCCATAAAAAATGTTGAATATATTAAAAAGTAAAAGAGTAAAAAATATACTGCGGATTTTAATTTTTCTTTATTTGTTGTTTTTTTATTATCTATTTCTCCTGAAAATTTAAAACTTAAAAAGATTACTATAATTGAAATAAGGAAAAATACAAGCAGAAAACCTGACATAAAACCAAATTCAAAATTTATTGAAAAGTCAATTGTTGCTATTCCAAGTATTAGTTTTTTTACAAAATTTAATATCGGCTGGATGAAGGTAAAAAACAGAAAGGTAAATAAAAAGAACAACGCTGCAAAACTCATTACAAAATTCATCGGTATTATAAAGAACCCCAAATTCGGAGAACACCTGCTAAATATCAGGTCTCTATGATTTCCAAAAATATTTTCTATATATCCTCCATACCACCTTAATCTTTGCCTATATAAATTAAAAATTTTTTCAGGTGTCGTGGTGTAAGTTATGGCATTTACCGAATTTTCAATTTTTAAGCCAGTTTTCTGTATTTTCATAGCAATTTCCATGTCTTCAACAAGATTTTTTTCATCAAAAGAAAATTCATTAAAAATTTTCCTTCTATAGATGCTTCCAGGTCCCGGAGTTACATATACTGCATTCATAAAAGAAAGAATTTTTCTTATATATATTGAAAATAAATACTCAATATATTGTATTTTCTGGATAATATTTTTTGTTTCTTTAACCTTCATAGACGGAGTAACTGCAACAACATTTCTATCATTAAATTTTTCAATAACATTTTTCAAAAAATTTTTTTCAAATTCAGAATCAGCATCCAAGCAGCAAACAAAGTCATCATCTGCCTGGCTTATGGCAATATTTAAGGAGTTTGCTTTTCCTGCATTTTTTTCTTTTTTTATTAATTTAAAATTTTCAAATTTTTCATACCCTTCGCAAATTTTTACCGTGTTATCCTTTGAGCAATCATCAACAACAATTATGTGCAATTTTTCTTTCGGGTAATCAAGATTTAAACACGACTCAACAGCATTCTTTATGTTCTTTTCTTCATTGTATGTAGGAATAATTATAGCAACTGTCGGAAAATCAATTATTTTTGAAGATTTGGAAATTTCCTCTGTTATATTTTCAAATTTTTCAATAACAATAAGCAAAAATAATATTGCTATATATAAAGATAAAAAGTAAAGGACAAATGTTGTTGTGATTATAATATCCATTCTTTATAATTTTACCAATTAACTTATTAATTTGTTCTTGTTTACTAAAAATAGCATAACATACTGTTTTTTCTTAAAATTGTAATTACACTTAAATTTATCAATATCCAAAACCAAATTTTAATACCTCTATTTTAAAATTATTTTAAAAACCCGAATACAAAAATGAAAATTTATCCGATAATCTCTCCATCGGCCGATTCAAACACATACCTTTTAGAGGATGAGGAAGATGAAAAAATCTGCATAATTGACCCCGGCTACACACAGGAACATCTGGAAAGAATAATTTCAGTCCTTGAAAATGAAACTGGAAAATTTGGAAAATTTCCGGATTTTATAATAAATACACACTGTCATTACGACCATATAGCAAATGATGAATATTTTGCAGACAGGGGAATAAAAATTTTTCTTAATGAAATTGACGGAAAGGCGATTTTAGAGCAAAACGATGAAAAAATTTTAGCCTGTTTTTTTGAAATGAAGGTACCGAAAATAAGCAACATTGAATTTGCGGATAACGATGAGCTCATAAATTTAGGCAAGACAAAACTTAAAATTTTGCACACGCCTGGACACACATCCGGTTCAATCTCCGTTTATGAAGAAAAAACAAAGTCATTATTTTCAGGAGACCTCGTATTTTCAGAGGGTGTAGGAAGAATGGACCTGCCGGGCGGAAATTTTGAGGACTTAAAGCATTCAATAGATAAAATTCTGGACTTAAATTTTAAGACATTTTATCCAGGACACGGAAAAACAGGAACTTATGGAAATGTGAAGAGGATACGAAAATTTATATAAGCAAGCAAAGAAAACTGACCAATTTATTTGTTGGATGAGTTTGTCAAATAACATATTTTATATGATACTAATTCATATATCTAATATGGTTGAATTATTATTATGTGAGTAATGTAAAATTTGGTGCTCATCCCTTTAAATTAACCTCATTTGGGAGGTATTTTTTAAAAATCCACTTAAAGATTATATTTTTAAGCATGTTTTAGGATTTATAGAGGAAAATATTAGAAATATTAGTAAAAAAACAAATATATAATTATCCCAATTTTAGTGGGTCAGCACCGAAAATTAAACGAATTTTTAAAAATACATACATTTTAAAATTTAAAATAAGTTGCTCGCAATGTCGTTCGTGTATTTCAAACAAAGTTTGAGATCGATTCGCTTTCATATTTTTAAAAAAGTGTTTTAAAATGAATGAAAACCTAAAAGAGGCGTGCGGAATTTTCGGAATTGCGGGAAAAGAAAATACAAATATTTACAGTAAAATTTATTACGGACTTTTTGCCCTTCAGCATCGCGGGCAGGAATCAGCGGGGATAGCGGGAGCAATGGTTAATGCAAACGGCTTTAAGCAGAAAGGAATAGTTAAAGATATGGGCATTGTGCCTGAAGCACTGCGAAATAAATTTGTTGAAGGAAATTTTGGAATTGGGCATGTCAGATATTCAACAACGGGTTCATCATCCATTGAAAATTCCCAGCCGATTCAGATAAAGTGCAACGATGAAATTTTTGCAATTGCACACAATGGAAATATCGTAAATACTGCTGAAATCAAACAAAAGTTAAGGGTTGCGACATTTCTCACGACAAGTGACAGCGAGGTTATTGCAAATTTAATTGCACATCATTATGTGTCAGGCAAAAATTTTCTGGAATGTCTGAAACAGGCAATGAAAGAAATTGTGGGTTCTTATTGTCTGGTAATCCTGTATCAAAACAAAATTATCGCCGTGAGAGACCCAAACGGATTCAGACCTTTGGTTATCGGAAAGAACGAAGACGAAGAAGGCGAAATTTGTGTTGCATCGGAAACATGCGCATTGGACGCAATTGGTTTTTCATACATGCGGGATGTTGAACCTGGAGAAATTTTTGTTGCAGAGTATGCAAAGGGCATGAAAATTTCATCATCAACATATTCTGTATTAAAGGATAAAATTTCCTACTGTATGTTTGAATATGTTTATTTTGCAAGGGCGGACAGTGTTATTAATAACGCATCCGTTTATCAGGTCAGGAAAGAAATGGGAAAAATTCTGGCAAGCGAAAGTTATGTTGATGCAGATATTGTAATTCCGGTTCCTGATTCCGGGATTACTGCTGCAATCGGATACGCAGAATGGTGCATTGAACATAGTAAGCGAATTTGCTACAGCGAAGGTCTTATGAAAAACAGATATGTGGGAAGGACATTTATTCTTCCAAATCAGGCAGACAGAGAGAAGGAATTATGCACAAAGTTAAATCCTATAAAAACAGAGATTGACGGAAAGAGAATCGTGCTTATTGATGATTCCATTGTCAGAGGAACCACTATAAAACGGCTCATAAAAATTTTAAGAGATAAAGGAGCAAAAGAGGTTCATATAAGGGTCTCGTGTCCGCCAATAAAATTTACGTGCAAATTTGGAATAGATATGCAGACGGCAAAGGAATTTATAGCAAGAGATAAGAGTATTGATGAAAT
The DNA here is from genome assembly GCA_001873845.1 of Candidatus Altarchaeum sp. CG2_30_32_3053. Taxonomy (GTDB): domain Archaea; phylum Altiarchaeota; class Altiarchaeia; order Altiarchaeales; family Altiarchaeaceae; genus Altiarchaeum; species Altiarchaeum hamiconexum. The sequence goes on from MNZY01000241.1 coordinate 12,527, forward strand.
TGCAGCATTGATAGGGGCGGATTCTTTGCAGTATATAAGTAGGGATGGCTTAGTCAAGGCAATCGGAACGGAAAATTTATGCTATGCGTGCCTGACGGGAATTTCTCCTGTAACTGAAAAGCAGACGAAACTGATAGAGTGAAATTTAATGTTTTTTATTTATTTGCATTGAATCCTTATTAATGATAGGGTTGTTGCAAAGGCCCTTATTTTTAAGTTTGTGGCAATTGATAAAAACCCTGAAAATTTATACCCTTGTTACAATATTGGATATAAGGGCATAACTTTTATGTAATAAAGAGCCTGACATACTTTGAAGATGCAGAGAAGACATAAATCCAAAAGTGTTAAAGAAACGTACCCGGGATGAAGTAAAGCAATTCATACAATCAAAAGTGCGGGAATATATGTAATCTCAAAGTAATCCGGATTAAAACGCCTGAAATTTAAAATTTACCCATAAACCACATCACCAAGCATCTTTTCTTCTTCATCCCTTTTGTATTGTGTCCATCCGATAAAAATCCTGACAACAATACTAGTCAGAATTAAAATAACAATCGCCCCGTAAACCATAAAGAATGCACTGACTATGTTTTTTTCGGTTTTCAAATCGTCTGATTTTTTCTCATAAATTTTTGCTTCGCCTGTCTCACCTGCGGCATCGTAAAATTTAATCAAATTTTCATAAATTTTTTCATTCTCATCATACTTTGTAATTACATAATCATAAGCAAACGGATTGAGCAATATTCTTCCTGTTCCAACGACAAAAGTGTTTTCTTCTATTTCATTTCTTACATTTTCTGCATCGTCTTTTAATTTTGATGCCTTTGTTATTGCCTGTATGTATTTTTCCTCGCAAATTTTTTGTTCGGGAAGTTCCTGGCCGTAAATTTCCCCAATTTTTTTGGATAAAACCGCACATCTTTTATAGTCTTCTTTTTTATAAATTTCCAGATTTTTTCTTATATTTTCAACTTCTGCATCTATTTCGCTTTTTTCTATGTTTCTCGCATAATTTAAAATTTTTGTTGCTTTGTCAAGCAGTTCGCCTGCTGTTATCAGTTTCTTTGCCATTTCTATCTTATTTATGCTTCTTTTGATGGCTGAAATATGAGATAATTTTTCACCGAGAGCATCTGTATTTTTCATTGCTGAAATTTCAAAAATCAGTGTTTTGGATGCGGAAAAAATATACATCGTTCCTGCAAGGTCTTTTAAATTTTGCTTTTCGGTTGATGTTTTAGCACCTTCAAGCATCAAAATTAAATTTTCCGATATTTCACTTTTTGGCATATTTTTTGCCTCTGCAATTGATTCGTCAAGTGACGGAAAATAAACTAATGTGTTTGTAGAAAATTCATTGCTTCCTGCATAAATTGTTCTTATTTTAAATTTCCACTCTCGTTTTCCTAATTTAGCATCTTCCGGAAGTGAAATTTTAAATGTGAAATTTTCAGATGAATTTGGCTTCACATAATCAATTGCAGGCAGAGTTATCCACCCATCTTCTCCGGATATTTTTTCAATTGCTATTCCTTCAATCGGAGTATATTCGCCGATTTCTTCAATACGCAGTGATTTCTCTAAAGTATTTTTGCCTTCTGAAAATGTTAATGACTCAAAATCAATATTTTCTGATATTCTCATTACCGGATATGGAACTTCATACATGAAGAGGTAGTCCACATTGTCTTCCGGTTTATTGTTTGTTGCTTTTGTCCGCGTGTTTAAGGTATAATTTCCGGGAACTAAATTTCTTTCAGGAACTGCAATAATAATTTGTTTTGAATCGCTTTTTCCTGCATCTATTTGCTTAAAGTAGAACGGAGGAGATTGTCCTTTTTCATCCTTTATATCCAAAAATATTGGTTTTTCTTCTTCAAGCGGCTTAATCTCAACAGTAACATACTTTGCTGGCTTATACCCCATAATCTCCTCTATAATAATGTTTCTGCTATACTTTTCACCTGCTTTAGCCTTTCTTATGTCGTTATCCCATTTTACCCACAATTGCGGCGGAGGATAAATAACATTTATTGTTGCCGTAAGAGAGACAGTAAAAAAATTATTTCCGAATACATTCGCTTTACAGGTATATTTTCCTTCCGGTTGTGATGACGGAACTTCAAAATCAATGCCAATAGTTTCAGTTGTATTTTTTGAAAGTGTAACTGGTGACATAGATACTACTATATTTCCGCATCCAACACCAGTTGCATTCAATGTGACGCTAAAATTTGCATCATTTGTAACCTGCACGCTGTAACTTTCTGAAAACGAACTCGTCTTACTTTTTGGCTCATCAAACAATATTTCAAGTGTAAATGTTGTCGGGGTCATACTTATTGCCTGAACATTTGAAATTAAAGCAACCGTAATTATGCAAATACAAATACAAAAAATGCAGAATATTCCTGATTTATGCGATTTATGCATATTATGTTGGAAATTCATCATTAAAACCTGAGTTTCCCACCCCAGCGTAAAAGTTTGGGCGTAATTTTTAAATCCCAAAGATTTAAAAAGATACGAACGAAGTGAGCGTATTTTTGTTGTTAAGTATAATTAATTTTGTAAATTTTTAAAATTACCCGTAAATTTTTTGATGGTGGGAAAGATGGGTTAAAAACCAGATTTAATTAATGTAAAAATTAAATGTAAAAATTAAATGTAAAAATTAAATTTGGATAAAATTAAAGATAATAAGATAAATAACAGGATAAAATAACAATATAAAATAACAGGATAAATCTTAAACTGGCTCAAAACAGGATAGAATAGTTTTTCCAGTTAATCCCGCACAAATTCAAAGCATATCTTTCCGGACAATAAACCCATCTTTTGTCACGACCAGGTTATTTAGCGGATTTTGTTCATGTATTTTTTGCGATATGTATTCAGGATTGAAGAAGTCAATCTTAAACATTTTACATAGTTCGCCTGCCTTGTTCCCGACGGTGCTTTTTGAAACATCAAAAAATGAGGACAACAAATCCATACCGATACCTTCTTCACTTTTGAAGTTCGCACGGCAAAAAGCCCATATTATAGAAGCCGCCCAGATATTGGACTTTGTTCTCGTAATGTCTATTTTCTGCTTTCGCGATAATTTTTCCAAGATGTGCAGACAAATTCCTTTTTCCTCTTTTGTCAGATTGTCTTTAGCAAAATCAATTATGAGGTCCCTGATTTCCTTTATTTTTATATTTTTCTTTTCAGCATCCATTTTTCATTGATTTTATCTGATTTTTTTCATTTAATTTTATTTTATGCCTTTATAGTCCTAATTATAATTACAATTATATCCAATTATAATTACAATCGCATCTTAATAAATTTATTAAATTTATCCGTTAAAAAATGGCAGATACAAATATGGATGCCCATACAGACACAAATATTAGAGAAAAAATTAAAGAGACATACGTTGTGCTTATAGTGGGGGGAGAAGGAACAAGGATGTATCCTTTAACATTAAATTGCCCGAAGCCGCTGATTGATATGTGCAACTATCCCATAATAAAACGCATATCTGAAATTTTTATCGTGCAGGGATGCAGAAAATTTATTTTTGCGAGCAAAGGCTACGAAAATAATGTGCGAATTAAAGAGGTTATGGGTTTGGGAAGGGATTTAGTAAAGAGGATGCAATCCCGCAATATTGAAATTTCTGACCTTGAATTTAACTATACTCCGAAATACGATGACAAAGGAAGCGCCGATGCAACGAGATTTGCTGCAAAATTTTTTAATGTCCGGACAGATATGATCATAGTCGGCGGTGATCAGATAATGGACATAAATATTGACTCTATGTTAAAATTTCATTATGAAAAAAATGCACTGATGACAATCGGATTGTTAAAGGTTGATGATGTTTCCCAGTACGGTGTTGTTGAATTAAATGAGAATGGAAAGATTGTGAAATTTGTTGAAAAACCAAAACAAAATGAGACCAAAAGCAATCTGGCAAATATTGGAGTTTACATATTGTCGCCAAAAATAAGGGAAATTTTTGAAAAGGAAGATGCTGCTGACAAAATTAAGGACTTTGGAAAGGATCTAATTCCTTATTTAGTCAATAATAATTATGAAATTTACGGGTTTTCGCACGAATATTACTGGAACGATGTGGGAACGCCCGACAGATATTTACAGACGACAGCAGATATTCTTAATGGAAAATTAAGGAATATAAAATTTAACAAAAACGAGGAAAGGCATGATGGAATTTGGATAAAGGAAGATACATACAACCGACTTATGTTTAAAATAAAAAATAAAAAAATTTTACTGCAAAAGCCGCTTCGCATAGGAAAAAACTGTGATATTTATGAAAATGTAACTATTGAAAATTCAGTAATAGGCGATTCGGTTATTATCCGTAATGGCTGTAAAATAGCAAACGCAGTTATCTGTGATTTTACTTATATTGGTGAAAATTGCACGGTTAATAAATGTATTATTGGAATGCACACAACAATTGGCAAAAACAGCAGGATAGATGCCGATGTCAATGAATTTGTAGCAACAAAATCAAGAATACCTGTAATTGGTGATGATGTTGAAATTTATCCGAATTCATTAATAGGCCCGGGAAAGAGGGTGGCAAACATATATAATGCTCATAAAGTTCTTGCAACAGGAAAATTTAGTACATTAGGAATGGATGCAAAGAGTGTATATTTTATTGAGAAAGAGTAAAAACATGATAAATTAACCAAAATGTATATTTTATTGAGAAAGAGTAAAAACATGATAAATTAACTAAAATGATAAAACATAAACATAATAATTAAAAATAATAATTATGCTATGAATAATAAATGAATAATAATTATGCTATGAATAATAAATTATACTATGAATACTATGATAATTATCAAAGTTTTAACAATTCAAAATGATAAAATTAATTCCGAAATTTAGCACGACAATACCTGTATTTGCAGAGAATATATCTCCTGACAAATTTTCTGGAAAAAGTGATGACGAAATCAAAAATATTGAAATTTTTTATGGAAACCAGAAGAAAATTTTGTCTGATTTGTTTGAAATTTATGATGATAGTAATAGCAGGGGGAACAATGAAAGCAACGAAGAAATTTTAATCGCCGGTGATGTGTCAATGGTAAGAGAAATTGGAAAGGGAATGACAAAAGGAAAAATTACAATTAACGGAAATGCGGGGATGCATCTGGGAGCATATATGGAAGGAGGAATAATTGAAGTTCAAGGAAATACTGATGACTGGCTTGGGGCAGAGATGAATGGAGGACTGATAAAAGTCAGCGAAAATACAGGAAATTTTGCAGGCGGGGCATATTATGGAAGTGTTAAAGGCATGGAAGGAGGAATAATAGTTATTGAAGGAAATGCCGGCAATGAAGCCGGAAGATTTATGACATTGGGAACAATTGTTATTAAAGGAAACGCTGGAAATTTTGCAGGCGTTCATATAAAAGGAGGCACAATATTTGTATTTGGAAATTTAGGTGGAAGGGCAGGAGCAGAGATGCATGACGGGACTATTGTGACAATGTGTCCTGATTCTAATTCATCCGGTTTACTTCTTCCGACATTTAAATCAAACACAATTGCAAAATTTTCGTTTATATATTTATTTTTAACTGAATTAAGGAATTGCGGCATTCAGATAGAGGATAAATTTTTTGGAAATTACGAACGGTTTAGCGGGGATTTCGCCGAACAGGGAAAAGGTGAAATTTTTTTATTCAGGGGATAGAAATTTTTGTTTTAGGAGTTATTTTTCAGTATTTATTTATATTTCTTTCTAATTAATAAACCCTAAAAATTAAACCCTAAAAATTAAAGTTATAAATTTAAATAGTTAAAATTTTAAACCCTTAAATTGGTATCGCATATTTTAATTCCAAAACATGAAGTAATGGCAGATGACGAAGTTGAAGAACTATTAAAAAAATACAATATAACAAAAGACAAACTCCCAAAAATTTATGAATTTGATGCGGCAATATCCGGATTAAATCCGGAGCCAAAACCGGGCGAAGTAATAAAAATACTGCGAAAAAGCCCTACAGCAGGAAATATCTTCTATTATAGAGTTGTAGTTCCGGGAACATTTCATGAAAAGGGTGCTTCAGAGCGTACTGAAGAGGAAATTGCAGAATACGCTGACGATGTAGGAGAGGAAGAAGAGGAAATTAATGAGTGATTGATAAGAAGAGAAATTTAAATAATTGCCAGTCACCCATAACCTTAAAATAAATATTAAAATAAATATTAAAATTTCGTCGGCGTTTTTTATGTTCTTTAATTTTATTCCTGTAAATCAAATATTTTAAGTCAAGTTTATAGTTGATTTGCTAATTTTTTACACCATTCAAGCAACTTAATAAATACTAAATTGAGTGTAAAATGTAGATAAATTCACTATAATTGTCCCAATAAATAAAAATAAAATAAAATGTTACGGATGACGGATTTCCTTGATAAGGATACAATAATGAAGTACCAGATTGATTCGTATAACTGGTTAATAGATGAAGGACTTCAGCAGGTAATTAACGAAAGAAAAATTTTACCGGTAAATATTGAGGGATATACTCTGAACCTGAAAAAAATTAAAGTAGTTCCTTTATGTAAAGAAACAGAGGGCGGATTAAAGAATAGACCGGTTTTGGAGTACAGAATTAAAAATATCACCTATCATGCAAGGATGATATTGACTGTTGAGAAGATATCCAAAAAGAAGGACAAATGGGGCAATGAAAAAGAAGAGAGTAGGGATATAGACATAGTGATCGGACACATTCCCATTATGTTAAAATCAAAGATATGTTTGTTAAACAAATTATCTGATGATAAATTAATTGCAAAGGGAGAGGATCCTGAGGATCCCGGCGGATATTTTATAATAAATGGAAATGAAAGAGTGCTTATTGGTGTAGAGGATATAGCGCCAAATAAAATAATAGTTACTTTTGATGATAATTTAGGAAAAAAGTCCGCCATGGCTAAGGTTTCATCAGTAAGGCACGGTTTTAGATCAAGAACAACTGTAGAAAAACCGGAAAATTATCCATCTATTTCTGTTTCATTTCCGGGAGCTATAAATGTACCTTTCGGATTTTTATCCCATGCACTGGGATTGACAAATAGTGAAATTATGGAATTGTTTGACGAAGACACACGAGCAGAAATATTGCCGACATTAACAGAAGAGTCCTCAGATGAGGCATTTAAAAAACTATGCAGGAAAATAAGTTTTGGGCATGCTGAAGAGTATCAGGAATTGAGAACAGAACAGACAATAGATAATTTTTTACTCCCACACATCGGAAACAACAGGAAAGACAGAAAGGCAAAAGCAAAATTTCTGGCGATTATGGCAAAGAAGGCAATCAGATTATTGCAGAAAAACAGGACAGAAGATGATAAAGATCATTATCAAAATAAAAGAGTCCGGCTTGCCGGGGACCTGCTTCAGGAATTGTTTAGGGTAAGTTTTAGTATGCTTCTTAAGGATATAAAATACCAGCTTGAAAAACAGTATACTCGAAAGAGAGATGTAAATGTAAGCAACGCTGTTCGTAGCAGGACAATGGACGAGCGGATAGAATTTGCACTGGCAACAGGTAACTGGACGGGTGGAAGAAGCGGAATAAGTCAGGTCCTTGACAGAACTACATTTCTTTCGTCAATTTCACACAGAAGAAGAATATCTCTTTTACTTGAAAAAACAAGACCCCATTTCGAGGCAAGAGATGTTCATGCCACACAATGGGGGAGGGTTTCTGCCAACGAAACGCCTGAAGGAAAAAACTGCGGACTGGTTAAAAATTTAACCGTCGGGGCAATTGTAAGTAAAGAAAGAGACGATTCTAAGATAAGAGAAAAATTAGAAAAAATATGTTCTCAAAGTAAATATAACACAGATGTGTATGTTAACGGTGTGCTTATGGGCAGTCATCCGGAGCCGGGAAAACTCGTTGAAAATTTAAGGGAAGAAAGAAGAAACGGAAAGATTCCTTATGATACATCTATCGTTTATGAAGAAAAAAACAACGAAGTCCAGATTTATTCTGATGTCGGAAGGGTAATGAGGCCATTAATTGTAGCTAAAAATTTAGATAAAAAGGCAAATGCAATGATTAAAGATGTGATAGAAAAGAAGGCAAAATTTGAGAATCTGGTGAATAAGGGGGTTGTAGAGTACCTTGATGCTGCCGAGGAGGAAGAGGCGTATATCGCAATTACCAAAGACAGGCTTACAAAAGAGCACACCCATATAGAAATTACGCCGTCTATACTGGTAAGTATTGCAGAAGGTTATATCCCCTTTGCAAATTATAATTCTGCGCCAAGAGTAGAAATGGCATCAGCAATGGCAAAACAGGCAGTGGGAATTCCTACTGTATCCTTTCCATCTCGTCTTGACACTTTAATGCATGTTATGGTATATCCTCAAAGACCCATGGTCAGAACAGATATTTCAGAAATATTTCACTTTGATAAAATGCCTGCGGGACAAAATTTTGTTGTGGCACTTTTATCTTATAAGGGCTACAACATGGAAGATGCCATAGTAATTAATCAGAGTTCAATTGAAAGAGGGATGGGCAGATCAACTTTTTACAGGACATATACTGCTGAAGAAGTTCATTATCACGGCGCCCAGCAGGATAGATTTGAGATTCCAAAAGAAGATGTTGAAGGGCATCTGTCAGCAGATGTGTATAAAAATTTGAGCAGTGACGGAATAATACTTCCAGAGACGGAATTTAAAGGTGAAGATGTGCTCATAGGAAAAACAGCCCCGCCAAGATTTTTGGAAGAAATAAGTATGTTCGGAAGAATTGCCGAGAGAAGAAGAGAGGCATCGGTAACGGCAAACGAAATGGAAAGCGGATGGGTTGACAGTGTTGTTCTCACAGAGACTGATGAAGGGAATACTATGGTAAAAATCAAAACACGGAGTCCGAAAATACCGGAAATCGGAGATAAGATGGCATCAAGATACGGACAAAAAGGAGTTATTGGAATGATTGAAAGGCATGAAGATATGCCGTTTACAAATGAAGGAATTGTACCAGATCTTATTATGAATCCACACGCCATACCTTCAAGAACGACTGTCGGGCATCTTATTGAGATGCTTGGGGGAACAGCAGGATGCCTGGATGGGAGATTCATTGACGGAACAACCTTTGAAAATGAAAAAGAAAAGAATTTAAGAACAATACTGGAAAAATCCGGATTTAAGAACAGCGGAAAGCAGATTTTATATGACGGAAGAACAGGAGAAAAAATAGAGGCGGAAATTTTTATAGGGGTCGTTTATTATCAGCGCCTTCATCACATGGTTTCAAATAAAATTCACATCAGAGCAAAAGGGCCGGTCCAGATGCTTACAAGACAACCAACGGAAGGTAGGGCAAAGCATGGGGGCTTAAGATTTGGGGAAATGGAAAGGGACTGCTTAATCGGGCATGGTGCATCTGCGGTCTTAAGAGACAGATTGCTTGAGGAGTCCGATAAAGTTAAAGTGCCTGTTTGTTCAAAATGTGGAGTAATAGCAATTCGTGATTATGAAAGAAACAAACTTTACTGTCCTGTTTGCAGGGACTCTCAGGTATACGAGGTTGAAATACCTTATGCTTTTAAACTTTTAGCTGCAGAACTATTAGGATTAGGAATTGTTATAAGATTTAAATTAGAAGATAAAATTTAACCATAAAATTTAAAAATTTAAAATAAACATTAAAATGTCTCTCCAAAAGAAGATTGGGTCAGTACAGTTTGAACTGGCTTCGGAAGATCTTATAAGAAAATTATCTGTTGCAGAAATAAAGGATCCGACAACTTATTCGGATGATGGATACCCTGTGGTAGGGGGGTTGATGGATCCGCGACTTGGTGTGATTGACCCCGGAATAAAATGCAAAATATGCAATGGCAGAATGAGTGAGTGCCTTGGGCACATAGGACATATTGAACTTATAAGACCTGTTGTTCATATTGGTTATGCAAAAGAGATATTTAGAATATTAGAGTTGACCTGCAGGAAATGTGGCAAACTAAAATTTACAGAAGATGAGAAGAAAAAATTTAAGGAAGCTGTTGATAATAATAAAGACCTTGCTATGAAAATAGAAAGTGAAGTAAAGAAGAGGAATGAGGAATCGTGCCGGCATTGCGGGGAAGAACCAATGAAAATAAAATTTGTAAAGCCATATTCGTATTATTATCTTGTAGGAAAAGAAGAAGAATATCCCATATTAATAACAGATATTGAAGAGTGGCTTAAGAAAATCAAAGACGAGGATATGGAATATTTAAGAATAAGGGTCAGGCCTGAAAATATGATTTTAAGGGCTCTGCCTGTTATGTCAATACTTTCAAGACCTTCCATAACCTTGGAATCATCTACGAGAAGTGAAGATGATTTGACGCATAAGCTTGTGGACATATTGAGGATAAATGAAAGAATAAAGGCAACAATTGATTCCGGGGCACCGCAGATTATAATTGAGGACCTATGGAACTTATTACAATACCATGTGGCAACATATTTTGACAATGAATTGAGCGGCGTTCCTCCTGCAAGACACAGAAGCGGACGGCCTTTAAAAACAATATGCCAGCGGTTAAAGGGAAAGGAAGGGCGGTTTAGAAATAATCTTTCCGGAAAAAGGGTAAATTTTTCAGCGAGAACAGTGATAAGTCCTGACCCGAATATAGATATTGATGAACTGGGTGTTCCGGAACTTATTGCAAAAGAAATGTCTGTTCCAGAGAGGGCAAATGAATACAATATAGAAATATTGAGAAAATACATATTAAACGGAGGCAATTATCCTGGTGCATCCAAAATTGTTACAGGTGATGGAAAAAGTAAGAGAATCCTGGAAATCAATAAAGAAGAGCTCGCAAAGGGCTTAAACGCAGGAGACCTTGTTGAAAGACACATTATGAACGGAGACATTGTAATATTTAACAGGCAGCCATCGCTTCATATCGTCTCTATGATGTGTCACAAAGTCAGGATTATGAAAGGAAGAACATTCAGAATAAATCCCGCTGTTTGTGCACCATATAATGCGGACTTCGATGGAGATGAAATGAATATGCATGTGTGTCAAAGCGAGGAAGCAGTTGTAGAGGAGGAGGTCTTAATGAAAATTAACCAGCACATTATATCACCAAGATATGGTGGGCCAATCATAGGGGGAAGACATGACCATGTTTCAGGAACGTATCTTTTAAGTAACAAAGAAAAAATCTCAAGAGAAACGGCATTACAAATAACAGGCGGGATTGTGGAACTTCCGGAAGAAAAGGCGGACTTTACCGGAAAGGAAATATTTTCATTATTGCTGCCAAAAGATATAAATGTTGCTTATGTAAATAAATTTAATGAGAAGATAATAATAGAGGATGGAAAATTAAAGGAAGGGAGCATTGATGCAGAAAGCATGGCAGGGGAGTTGATAATGGAATTATTCAATAAGTATGGCGCAGATGCAGCAGCGGATTTTATAAATAAATCAACAAGGATGGCAATCAGAGTATTAGAAATATACGGGCTTACATTAGGAATTGACTCAACTGACATGAAAGGTGATGCGGTACAAAAAATAAACAACCTGCTGGATGAGGCAGAAAATAAAATTGCAGAATATATAATTCAAAAGGAAAAAGGGGAATTAAAGCCAATAGTCGGAAAGTCACTGGAAGATGCCCTGGAGGACTACATAATGATAGAGCTTAGTAAGGCCAGAGATAAATGTGGAAAGATTGCTGCATCCTCACTTGTTGATACAACCCCTATAATTATGGCAAAGACGGGCGCAAGGGGTAGTTTGCTTAATGTTACACAAATGTCCGCAACAGTCGGACAACAGGCAGTCAGGGGAAAAAGAATAAAAAGAGGGTATATAGACAGAACATTATCTTCATTTAAGAGACATGACTTTTCACCTTCGGCGTGCGGTTTTGTCAGGTCATCATTTAAGGATGGAATAAGTCCAACGGAATATTTCTTTCATGCAATGGGAGGAAGGGAAACACTGGTTGATACCGCAATTAGAACAGGAAGAAGCGGATATTTGCAAAGGCGGCTTATAAACTCTTTACTTGACCTAAAGGTTGATGAAAACAGGGCTGTGCGGGACAGCGGTGGAAATATCATCCAGTTTTTGTATGGTGAAGATGGCGTAGATGTTTCACGAAAGACACTGCTCTATAAAAAAGAAAAAGATGTCTTTGAATGGTTTTCATAAAATTTAAAATAATTGTAAAAAATGAAAAATAAAGCAAAAAAAGGCGCAGAAGCAGGCGATATTCCCAAAGACAACATGGAAAACAAAACAGGGAGCGAAATTAATCATAATGATGAAATCAGGTATGATGATGCGTTGGTAGTAGTAGGGGAGCCGGTAGGTATTATTGCTGCACAGTCAATCGGAGAACCGGGAACGCAAATGACATTAAGAACATTCCACTATGCAGGAGTTGTAGAACTGGCAGTGCCTTTGGGACTTCCGGCACTGATGGAAATTGTTGATGCAAGGCGTGAACCAAAATATCCCATGATGATTATTCACCTGAAGAAAAAATATGCAAGAGATATAAATAAGGCGTATGAAGTTGTTGAGAAATTAAAAGAAAAAAATTTAATTGATGTTTGTTACATGCATGCAGATAAAGACAAGAAGGTAATAAAAGTAAAGGCAAAAGAAGGAGTAGAATTCGGAAATGAGATCATAAAAGATGTCCTGAACAGTGCCAAGAGGGGAAAGAAAGGGATTAAAGTGGATGATGATGGGTATTTTATCGTAAAAACAAGTTCTGAAAAGTCATTTAATGACAGAATCAATAAACTAAATCTAAAAAAAATTGGAGGAGTAAGAGGTCTGAAAAAGGTATATGTTAGCGAGTATCGCGGGGAATATGTAATTGTTACTTCCGGGGTAAATCTTAGAGGAGTACTTGACAACGAAATAGATGAAATTGATAAATTCAGAATTGAAACAAACGATATATTTCAGATAAGCAAATGCCTTGGGATAGAAGCTGCCAGAAATGCTATCGTAGATGGTATGAAAAAGGTGATGATTGAGCAAAAAATAGATGTTGACTATAGACATTTAATGCTGGTTGCAGATACAATGACATTTAGCGGGGAAATAGAAGGAATAGGCAGGGCCGGAATTGTCAGTGAAAAGCTGTCTGTTTTAGCAAAGGCGTCTTATGAGGAAACGGAAAAACACTTGTTAAATGCAGCAATAACCAAAGAGAATGACCCGGTTAATGGAATTGTTGAGAGTATTATTATCGGACAGGTAATTCCTTTAGGAACAGGTAATGTTGAGGTTGCCTACTCACACAAATCAAAAAAATAAAAAAGCAATAAAATTTTATTTTTATTATTTATTTATTTAATATTTAAGTTCTAATTATATATAAATTTTTAATTTAGATAATTAACAGATTAAAAGATACTAGCTATTTTGAAATGGATTTGAAAACAGCATTAAGCGTTTGTGTTAAAACAGGCAAAACATATTTGGGAAAGAAAGAAACAATGCGCGCGTTATTGGTGGGAAATCCCAAAAAAGTAATTATAAGTAATGATTGCAGGGATAAAAACAGGATAGAATATTACTGTAAACTTTCGGGTACTGATCATATAGGGGTTAATTTAAGCAGTTTGACATTGGGAGAATATTGCGGGAAACCGTTTCCTATTTCATCATTGACAATAATTAATCCAGGAGATTCAAATATCTTAGATATGAAAGAGTGAATACTATAAGGTGGAGTGCGGACGATATAAAGAACATGACCTTGTTTGAAATACTTACTGGTGTGTCCGCCAGGGATTGTGTTAGCGTTGGGGATGCTATGGGATTTTTAGTTGATGAAAATGATATGGGGATGGCAATTGGCAGAAATGGCGAGAGTATAGATAAAGTTAGAGGCAAGTTGGGAAAGCAGGTATTTTTAATGCAATATTCATCAGATATACAAAAATTTATAATGTATTCATTGCATCCTGCTTATGTTAAAAGTGTGAGGATTTTAGATACAACAAACGGGAAAATTGCATCAGCAGATATATCTAAGGAAGACTATAAAAAAGCAGTTGGTGAAGGTAATAAAAAGATTGCAATAGCGAAATTGTTTGCCCAGAGGATGTTCGATATATCAGATATTATTATAAAAACAGACATGTCTGAGATGCCTCACCAGAATAGAAATATTCCGCGGTTCAACAGTAATTTTAGAAGAGGCGAGACCTTTAGAAAAGAGCAGGCGTATGATAGAGGAGATATAAATTTTTCGCACAAAAAAACCGACAAAGGAGACAGAGGACACAAATTTAACAAGTAATAAAGTAACAGGTAATAAACAGGCAGTAAAAATATTATTGTCTGAAAATGGATGAGGACTTTGTATCTGCGCTCGTAGATGCAGTTAAAGTAATTATAAGTAATTATGCTCTTTGTTGTGATAGTTGTTGTATTGTGGTTTTTAATATTGCAGATAAATCAGATAGTTTTTAATATTGCAGATAAATCAGATAGTTTTTAATATTGCAGATAAATCAGATATTTAAAATTTATAAACTTAAAATTTAAAACATAAATTTAACCAACAATAAATTTAACCAACAATAAATTTAACCAAAATGGATGAGGACCTTGTATCACTTACTGTAGGAGGTGTTATAACCGTCGTGTGGGTGATACTTGTAATGTGGTTTTTAATGGTTGCATTTGGAATTTAAGAAAGTAAAAAAGCAATTTGAAAATAATAAATTAATAAATTTGGTGCATTATATTTTAGTGCATTATATTTTAGTGCATTATGTGATAGAGTAATTGCTTTTTAAAATTTTGCCTATAAATTTTCACAGAAATAAGGAATAAATTTAATTTTTACCTGGTTATTTTATATATTTATTTCACTTTATATTACATTCGCACGGATTTTTTCTGCATTTTGGACAGCCATTTTCATACTTGTTAATTACACATTTTTCAATATCAATTCCGTACAAATTTGCCTCCGAACACAACCACGCAAACACATCAGCGAATTCTGCTTCCATTGCTTCGTTTTTCTTATCACTTTTCCTGATTTCTTTTGCTAATTCCCCGATTTCTTCTATCAGCCAGATAAATGTTTTTTCCTTTCCTCGCTTTGAATCATTGTCAAAATAAATTTCCTTTATATGCCTTTGAAATTCGGAAATTTCCATTTAAAAAATTTAAAAATTTTCTACATAAATTATAAAATTTATTTCACAAAGGACAAAATACCTTCCCTGATTATCTTTGTCGCTGTCATTGCAGTTATTCCACTCACATCAATCATAGGATTTACCTCAACGACATCAAAGCCAACAATATCAAAATTTTTTAATGAATCTAAAATTTTAAACATATCGTTTGAAGTTATTCCTCCTGGTTCGGGTGTTCCGACACCAGGGGCATAAGCCGGGTCAAGCACATCTATATCAATCGTCAGATAAACCTTTTTGTCTATATTTAGTTCATCCAGGATCTCTAAAATTTGAGGTGTGTCGTATTTATGAAGCGGGAAAAAATTCGTCTTTTCTGCAAATTTTTGTTCTTCTTCATCGCTTGACCTTATTCCGAATTGATATATATTTTCAAAGCCAATATCGTTCCCGATTAAATTCATAACGCATGCGTGGGAAAATTTTTCAAAACCATATTTTGTTCTTAAATCAGCATGGGCATCAAATTGTATCACTGCGACATCTTTATAAATTTCTTTCAGCGCCTTTACGATTCCATAACTTACAGTATGCTCTCCACCAAGTCCGACTATAAATTTGTCTGATTTTGATAACTCTCTTATTCGTTCGGAAATTTCAGAGATAACATGCTGTGGATTTGTATAAAATCTTGTATCTCCTGCATCAAAAATTTTTATGTCTCCGATGCTTCTTTCAAGTGCCATGCTGTAAAATTCCAGATTGTACGATGCGTCTCTTATTGCTCTTGGCCCAAGTCGTGTTCCTGGTTTAAAACTGGTTGTTGAATCAAATGGCATTCCGAATATACATGCATCAGCATCTTCTTTTTCCGAATTGGCAAATAAAAATTTATCTCCCATTTTAAATAAGCGGATAAAATTAAGGGGTTATTTAAAAATCTTAAAGATTTGCAAATATCCAAACGAAGTGAAACGATTGCCAAAATCAACAGATTTTGAAAATCTCCGAGCAACAGCGAGGTGATTGCCAAATTTAAAAATTGCAGGATTTCAAATTTTAATAAATTTTTTCAATATAAAAATTTTATTCTACAAATTTAATTAACTACAAATTTAATTAACTTTTCGGATGATGATATTGACCTATTCTGAAACGCCTTACAGACATAATTAAGAGATATATTTTGTGATGAAAAACAGGTGTCTGACGAAAATTTAGATAGTTTATTAAAAATCGGAAAATTTAAACGCATAAAAATTATAGAAAGTATGGAAAAGCCAAAAAATGTATTGATTATTGGTTCGGGGCCAATACTAATCGGACAGGCAGCGGAATTTGATTACAGCGGAACACAGGCATGCCTGACATTAAAAGAAGAAGGTATTAAGACAATACTTATAAATCCAAATCCTGCCACAATAATGACAGATAGTGATATTGCTGATCGGATATATATTGAGCCGCTGACAGTTGAAATTTTAGAGAAGATTATTGAAAGAGAAAAGATTGACGGGATTTTATCTACGATGGGCGGCCAGATAGGATTAAATCTATCTATGGAATTGCAGGATGCGGGAATTTTGGACAAGTATAATGTAAAGATTTTAGGAACACCAGTTGAAGCAATCAGAAACGGGGAAGACAGAGAAAGATTTGCCAATTTAATGAAAAAAATCAGTGAAAATATTCCTGTAAGTAAGGCAGTCTCATCTGTTGAAGAGGCAAAAAATTTTGCAGAAGAAATTTCTTATCCTGTTATTGTCCGACCTGGATTTACGCTCGGGGGAACAGGCGGAGGAATCGCGCATAATGACAATGAGATTGAAAAAATCGCTAAAAACGGACTTTATTATAGTTTGAATCATCAGGTTTTGATAGAAAAGAGTATATATGGCTGGTATGAATATGAATATGAGGTTGTCAGGGATAACAAAGATAATTGTGTTATTATTTGCAGTATGGAAAATGTTGATCCTGTTGGAATTCATACCGGAGAAAGTATTGTTGTAGCACCTTCACAGACATTAACCGATAATGATAACAGAGTCCTTAAAGAAGCATCTGTAAAAATAGTAAGGGCATTGGATGTCAGGGGTGGTTGTAATGTTCAGTTCGGAGTCCATCCGGAAACAATGGAGCATATTGTTATTGAGGTAAATCCGAGAATGTCAAGGTCTTCCGCACTGGCATCCAAAGCAACCGGTTATCCAATCGCGAGAATTGCCACAAAAATTGCAATAGGAAAAAATTTAGATGAAATTCCAAATGCTATTACAAAAAAGACAATGGCATTCTTTGAGCCTGCACTTGACTATGTCGTTGTGAAAATTCCAAGATGGCCGTTTGATAAATTCAGGACTGCTGATAAACACATTGGAACGCAGATGAAAAGCACTGGAGAGGTTATGGCCATTGGCAGAAATTTTGAAGAGGCGTTTCAGAAGGCAATAAGAAGCTTGGATATAAAAAAATACGGGCTTGAAAACATAAGCGACGATATTGACGAAATACGGAAAAATCTGATTAATCCGACAGATGACAGGATGTTTTATATTTACAGTGCTTTTGGATTTATGGGCGTTGATGAAATTTGTGAACTGACAAAGATAAGTAAATTTTTCATTGAAAAGATAAAGCATATTTATGATTTGGAAAATGAGGTAATTAAAATATTGGGTGCTGACCCACTAAAATCAGGATAATTATATTTGATCAATATTGGGAGGCAATCCGCTCTTATTTTATGTAGGTACGAGGGCAATTTACCCACACTTATTGAGCAAGTCCATTAATTCCTATTAATTGACGCCTATTTTTTATGATGATTTGGAAATATATGCTATAAAATAAAAATTTCGTATTTTTTTGGCGGCCGAATAGTTACTAAAATTTAACCAGAATATAATTAATTGGACATTCAATTACAATAACTCTTAAAATGATTCATTCATCAGCACCCGGAAAACTAATGCTCTTCGGAGAACACAGCGTTGTTTATGGAAATCCGTGTATAGCAACGAGTATTAATAAACGACTTGATGTTTATTTAGATGATAAAAAAAATGAAGTTATGAATCCTCCGATAATTGATGCACTCGGAATCAGGGCAAAATTTCCTTCTGATTGGACACAGCACAAATTTTTAAATTTAACCATTGCGAAATTTTTTGAGAAATACGGGCGCAAAAATTTTGAACTGACAACAAAACCGATACCGAAGGGATTAGGCAGTTCATCTGCGGTTGTTGCTGCAGCAGTAAAAGCACTTTCAGTCCTTTATAACTTAACAATGATGGATGACGAAATTTTTAAATTTTCTTATGAAATAGTCAAAGAAGGCCAGAACGGAAAAGCATCTGGCTATGATATTGCTGTTGCTGTCTATGGCGGGACAATAATGTATGAAAACAAATATGGATGCATTAAGATAAAGAAATTAACGAATATTAAAAATTTAATCGCTATTGATACAGGTGTTAAGTCCTCAACAACAGACATTGTCAGGGAAATTTCCGAAAAAAAAAGAAATTGCCAACAAATTTTTGACGGAATTTTTAAAATTATAAACAAAATCGTTGATGAAGGCGAAAAGAAAATAACCAACGAAAATTACGAAGGTCTCGGCGAACTGATGAATATAAATCACGGAATTTTAAATGCGATGGGATTAAGCACTTCTGAAATTGAAATTTTAATTAATGAAATAATGCCATACTGTTACGGGGCAAAAATTTCAGGTGCGGGAAGAGGTGATTATATAATAGCAATTTGTAAGGATTCATACAGGGAAAATTTAATGAATTATCTGCGCGGGAGAAAAATTGAATATTTTGAAATTTTGCAGGATAAAGGGATTAATGTTGAAATTTGGTAACTACTCAGGAGGTAGGAAATTTACATCTGAAAATTTCAAAAAAATACGATTTTAAAATTTATGAAATTTCAAAAGACACGAACGAAGTGAGTGGAACAAAGTGAGCGTAAAAATCAAAAATTTACCTATAATTTTTTTAGGGTGGCTGAGTAGTTACAGGAAATTTACCTCTGAAAATTTCAAAAGACACGAACGAAGTGAGTGGAACAAAGTGAGCGTAAAAATCAAAAATTTACCTATAATTTTCAAAATGAAATTTTGTAAATATCCGAATGATAGTGAGCGTATTTTTTAGGGGCTGAGTAGTTACGAAATTTGTTGAAATAAGATTTATAAAATGGATTTATAATTTTAATTTTTATAAAATGGATTTGGATAAAACATTGGTTGTATTTCAGGAAAGAACATTAGAAGAACATGGTATAATGATGAATGGTATTTTTCGGTTGTGGATGTTGTTGAAGTTTTGACAGATAGTCCTGCTCCACGACAGTACTGGGGAGTTTTAAAAAAAGAGAATCTCAGTTGTTAACAATTTGTTTACAACTGAAACTTCTGTCAGCGGACGGTAAAAAATATGATACGGATTGTGCGAACACGGAAAACATGTTCAGAATCATCCAGTCAATTCCCTCAAAGAAAGCCGAACCATTTAAGAGATGGCTTGCCAAAGTTGGTTATGAAGGGGTGCAGGAAATAGAGAACCATGAACTTGCACAGGTGCGGGCAAAGAAATACTGCGAACTAAAAGGTTACCCTGACAAAATGATTGAAAAACGATTAAGAGGAATCGCAATCAGGCAGGATTTAACAGATGAATATAAAGAGCGAGGAATTGAAGAGAAAAAGGATTAAAAAGATAAAAGGACTTGACCAGAAGTTTAAAAACCAGAATTTACGAGACCACATGACAGATATGGAACTGATTTTTACAAGACACGGCGATGCATCAACGGCAGAAATAACAAAATCAGATGATTCCAAAGGGTTTGAAGAATGTCTTGAATCATTCACAGAAGGCGGGAAAATTGCCGGTAACGCAAGACAGGAATTGAAGAAACGGAAGGGTAAGAAAGTTGTGAGCCGCGATATTTACTATAAAATTATAGAAAAAGTGCAAAAATTAGAGAATGATTTAAAACCAGTATATCAGAAAAGAAATTAAAGAAATTTTAATTGTTTTAATTGTTTTATAAAAAACGGATAAAAATTTAAAAGAGGCAAAAGAAGAAATGACAGAATTTATTATAAAGTTATTTGTGGGGATTGTATAGAAGTAATGAAGTCAATGCCTGAAAATTTTGTCCATCTGATAATTACTTCCCTGTCATATAATGTAGGAAAATCATATAAAAATCATAATGACTGTATGCCATACAAAGAATATTTAGGTAGTGATAAAGATGTAAGAAAAGAAGTATGTTATTAAGTTCACCGAAGAAAATTTGCAGATCAAATACGGTTTTGTTACTTTTGATTTGGCGAAAAATAGAGACTTTGATAAGTACCTTGGAAATGGAAAAATTAGAAAAACTATGAAGCAAACAGAAGTTATGTTGGTAGTTGATGATGTTAAATTTAGCGGAGGATTACGTGTATTGAACAATTATGAGCACATTGACAAAGTTGGCAATTTTTCTGATTTGGTTGGATGCGTTTGTAGTTTTTTTAAGTGAAAAACATAAGAAACCGTGCATAAATTTTATCAATTTTTCAAAGAAATTTTAATTATTTTATCAGCAAAATGAAGAAAAAAGATTTGGCGGACTACAGAAAAAGGATTGATAAAATTGACGCCAAAATCGGAAAACTTATAAGAGAGCGACTTGAAATTGTAGGAGATGTCGGAAAATTAAAGGTAAATTCAGGCATTTCTGTTAAAGATGAGGAAAGGATTAAAAAGGTATGTAAAAATTTTGCAGAAAACTCGGGATTATGTCTTAATGATGCAAAAAAAATTTATTCACCGTTGATAGAATATTGCATAAAAATGGAAGAGAAAATACAAAAAGAAAACAGTAAAAAATAATTAACATAACCGACCGCAAAAATGGATGAACGAATAAACAGGGAAATTGAACAATGCATAAAACACAGCGGAGAAAGTAATAAAATCAGAAAGGCCTTCTGGTATATGGATGAAAAGGTTGAAAATTTGCTTTTTGGGATAAGACAGGGAGATGATGCAATTGTTGTCAAAGATATGGTTTTTAATATGGAGGGACCTTATCATTTAAATATCGGAAGAAAAACCGGGCTTATTCACACGACATCTGATATTGTTGTTATGGGCGCAAAGCCGTTATACGGATTTGATGCAATGCAGGCAAAAAATTTAAAAGAGGCAGAAGATGCGGCAGAGGATATAAAAAAGCAGAGCGATGGAATAAATGTTCCAATTGTCGGGGGAAATACGCAATGTCTGAAAAATTTAGAATCGTGTGTGTCGTTTTTTGTTGTCGGAAAAATGATAAAACCAATTCCAGATTCAAATTTACAGGAAAACGATAAAATTTATATTCTCGGAGAGGCAATTGAAGGAGAAATAGGAGACAGGGTCAAGAAGGCAAACACAAAATTTGAGACATTTTTGGACATGATTGAGAAAACAGAGATAAATGCGGCAAAGGACTGTTCCCGCGGGGGGTGGTTTGGAAATTTAACAGAGATGTTGATAAAGTCAAAAAAAGGCATCATAATTAATAATATTCCTTATACAGAATTCAGCAAATATATGGGAAATTATCTTATATCAACAAAGGATGAGGGTGTAATTGACATTGCGATGCAGCATAAATGTCCGATAACAGAAATCGGAATTGTGACAAATGACCTGGAAGTTAAAATCGGGAAGGAAGTTGCTGTTGATAAAGAAAAAATTTTAAATTTGATTGATAAATTTCCGTTTAAGAAGCCGCACTTAAAGAAGGAAAAAATTTAAGAGGTAATCAGAAATTTAAAGAAAATTTAAGGATTGTTGCCTGTATCTCCGATACATATTCATCGCTCACGCTTGCATATATCACACAAAATACAGGCATTTGTACTATTCACTTATTGTACCCATTAATTCAGATACATACTCACAGCAGTTATGCTTTTATGTATCCAACCGCAGAATATGGGAAAATTTTATTACATGACTATCGGCTAAATGAGAAAATTGACCGAATTAAATGTCACCAACCAATTGAAACGAGAATTTTTTCCCATTAATATAATTGAAACTGTTGAAAAACCTCGTTTTTTGAGAAATCGGAATTTAAAACCGATATGCTCAAACAACCCAAAAATTTGGAATTTACCTAATTTGGGACTTTTTCAACGCTCTCTATGCTTGCATTCATATAAATAACATAGGAAAGAAAGTAAATAAATTAATGACATTTAATTCGGTCAATAGCCGA
>MNZY01000075.1 GCA_001873845.1 Candidatus Altarchaeum sp. CG2_30_32_3053
ACAGATATGTTTTTTGAAGGAGTCTTACAAATTTCATTTACGCATTTATTGCTTATACATTGGGAATTTGATGAACATGTGCTATTATCTTTTTTGCAAATTTGACCTTCTGATGGAGATACATCTCTTCCTGGTGCTGCCGTTGCATTAAGCAAAATTACATCTCCGTCTCTTGCACAATAATGTCCTGAATCGCAGATGTCATTTAATGTTCCTCCGGGACCCATTCCAACAGACATAGAAGTCCAGTTTGTTTCATTTTCTTTGATTAGATTAAAATTCCAATACCAGCTCCAATCAGATGGCGAGCAGGTTCCATTGATGCACTCCAGAAAAAATCCCCAGGACGGGCCTGTTGTTCCACTAAAATTTATGTTAGACTTTTCAAAGATTTCTTTGCCGTTTGCATATTCCGGGACATTAACACACCTGGTGATTGTTGAATTATTGGGAAATTTAACAACTAATCCGACAGATATGTTTTTTGAAGGCGTCTTACAAATTTCATTTACGCATTTATTGCTTATACATTGGGAATTTGATGAACATGTGCTATTATCTTTTTTGCAAATTTGACCTTCTGATGGAGATACATCTCTTCCTGGTGCTGCCGTTGCATTAAGCAAAATTACATCTCCGTCTCTTGCACAATAATGTCCTGAATCGCAGATGTCATTTAATGTTCCTCCGGGACCCATTCCAACAGACATAGAAGTCCAGTTTGTTTCATTTTCTTTGATTAGATTAAAATTCCAATACCAGCTCCAATCAGATGGCGAGCAGGTTCCATTGATGCACTCCAGAAAAAATCCCCAGGACGGGCCTGTTGTTCCACTAAAATTTATGTTAGACTTTTCAAAGATTTCTTTGCCGTTTGCATATTCCGGGACATTAACACACCTGGTGATTGTTGAATTATTGGGAAATTTAACAACTAATCCGACAGATATGTTTTTTGAAGGCGTCTTACAAATTTCATTTACGCATTTATTGCTTATACATTGGGAATTTGTGGAACAATTACAAATATTTGTGCAGGAATTATTAGAACCAGCAGAAAAATCTTCATAATTTCGTGCTAATGTGCAGGAATTGTTATCTCCTGAATTCCCTGTTGCATTAATTGTTCCGTTAAATATCGCAATATCTATATTATTTTCACAAATTTTATTTGAAATAAGTGTATTATTTAGAGATGAATTTATATAAATTCCATATTCAGAATTTCCTGAAATTTTGTTATAAGCAATAGTATTATTTGTTACATTTAGTACATAGCACACATTCGTTATAGGGTGGCATTTTGTTAAAAAAATTCCGTTTTTGTTGCCTTTTATTGTATTGTTATAAATCTCATTAAAACTTGAACCATAATAAAGATATATTCCAAAATAGGTGTTGTTATAAATAGTGTTATCTAAAATTTTGTTGTAATTTGGTCCCATCCATCCAAAAATTATTCCCCATTTGTTATTGAAAAGATTGTTATTTCTTATCGTGTTGTTTTGTGTTGTGCTTCCGTAAAATCCAATTCCTCCTTTATTGTTATAACAAGTATTGTTTTCAATTAGATTGTTATTTCCAGGCGATGAGTCAATTCCGTCAAGTTTTATTGAATGACAAGTATTATTTATTATTTTGCTGTTAGATGCTCCTGAAAGAGAAATTCCGCAACTTGACATATGATGAACTGTATTATTTATTATTGAGTAATTTTTCATACTTCCTCCCATTGCCAACGGAACTGGAATCAATCCATTACTAAAATTCATTATTTCAAAATTTTTTATGGTGATATTCTCTTTATTGTTTGTAATAATTCCTACAGTATAGCTATTTCCTAAATAGTTATTTTCCGGCCCTGTTAAAGTGTATCCATTCCCGTCTAATATTATGTTATCAGCATTTACTCTTAAACCATGCCCCGAACATGTTAAACAACAATTCAAAATACAACTTTCACTAACATTATCCCCGCATTTATAAATTGTATTTGTATTCATGCCAATACACCCACAGTCCGCATTTGCATAAGATGCAAACAAAACAAACAAAATTCCAATTATCATTGTTTCAATTGCTATTGTTTTAAATTTTATATCCGTTCGTGCTTTTTTAAATTTTGCCATTTTAAATTTTTAAATCTTTGTTTTTATTTTTATTAAATTTTAGATATTAATTAGTAGTTTATTATATTATTATTTATATATATTATTGGTTAATTTAACCAACTTTAAATAATTATGAATGCCAGTATAAATGTTTAAATTTAAATTTTACATGATTTCGTAATTTAATACATAATTTAGTGAATAAATTTTTAGTTAATAATAGATTATGTAACTATTCAGGAGGTGCAAAAATTTACCTCTGAAAATTTCAAAAAATACGAAAAAATCAAAAAAACACCCGTAATTTCAAAAACGAATTTTTTGAAATATCCGAACGAAGCGAACTTATTTTCAAAATGAAATTTTGAAATACTGAAACCTTCGGTTTCAATCTTTAAAAAATCTTTTAGATTTTTTAAATACTGAAAACTGCAAGTTTTCAATCTTTAAAAATCTACAAGATTTTAAAATACTGAAAATCTTACAGATTTTCAATCTTATTTAAATTTCGTTAGAAATTTTAAATCTCTGAACGAATTGGGGTGACAAAATGTTCTGAACATTTTGTAAATATACGAATAATGGTGAGCGTATTTTTTGGGTGGCTGAATAGTTACAAATAAAATAAGAAACGAAAAAAATAATATATGATTTAGATGAGAAGGAATGTATCCAATTGTTAGAAAAAGTCAGATGAAAAAAGGTGTAGTTTGTCCACATTGCAACTCAAAGGAAAACAGTGTCAGGAAGGGATATGTAAATGGGTATCAAAATTACATTTGTAAGAATTGTAATCATTCGTTCACTATAAGAACTGGCACCGTGTTTTCTCATTCAAAAATTCCGCTGAAAGGTGGTTTGTTGCTATCATATAGTATATGATTTGGTGAAAAAATAAGGAAATCTGTGTTCGTACATTACTGCTGGATAAAAAGGAAACAACGATCTTGGGAGGGTGCCAGGAAAAAGGGGCTTGAAAGCGTGTCCGAGAAGGGACCTTTGCGAAAGACAAACCCATAATCGTTGTGATTACGGAAAGAAAACATGGAGAATCATATGAGAAGGCAACATAATCGCGTATCATGACGATTATCCCCTTTATAATTGCTTAAATGGTATTTGTCCACATTTTGCTATAAATCATTCAAATGGACAATATGCTGATGAGGATATATGTACAAATAATGCTGAAAACAGATTTTCATTATTGAGACCTTTTCTTCAGAAGTATGGAGGAGTATCAAAATATAATCTTTAAGGATATGCCACATTGTGTCAGTTCTATACAAACATTTTGATGAAGTTTTCAGGATATATTTTTTTTATTCCCGCATTTTTGCAAGAACGTTTGGAGATTTTTCAACCTTTTTTCAAAAATCTTATGAAGAAAACTAAATTTTTACAAAACTACAACAAAGTGAATAATTTAATCAATAAAAATTAACATATGAGCGATTAACGATAATAAATTAAATTTAAACCATAAATAAACGAATAAATTTTTAATAGTTATTTACTCCTTTGTAATGATAGTCCCGACTCCTTCGTCGGTAAAAATTTCCTCTATTAATTTGTGTTTGTCTGCTTTTATCAGGTGCACTTTATTTACTCCGTTATTTATCGCTGATTTACACGCATTTACCGGTTTTATTAATTGCCCGCTGACGATACCTTCCTTTATTATGTCATCCAACCGTTTTAAATTTAGACTCGGAATTAATTCTTCATCTGCATCTAAAATTCCTTCTTCTTTCAGTAACAATATAAATTTCTCAGCATTCAGGGAGGATGCAAGTTCCGCTGCAAACTGATACTGGTTAGGGACAGAAACAGAGGATATTATAGGAATATAATTTTCTGACATTAACAAATTTATCGTATTTTTATCCTGCTTTCCGACAAGTGAAATTGCGATTATATCCTGTTTTGCGATACAAGAAACAAATTTCAGGGAAATTTTTCCGGCAATGCTCAATACTCCTATGTCTTTAATGTCACCGGTCTTATTCATCCATTCGGATATGAAATTTTTATCCTCTCCGAAATAATCCGCATTGTCAGGAATTTCGTGCACAACCACAACCTTTATTCCGACATGTTTCAGGAGTGCAATTTCATTTGCAATTTCATTCATTATTTCTCCGCTCAAAAAGGCTGTTTTTCCGGCAAAGATTACAAAAATTTTTCCTTTAAATTTCTTTATGTACTTTAATGCTCCTGTAAGAGAATTAGGAAGAGATATGGTCATTTTTTACAATATAATTTTTTACAATATAAAATATTTATAGTATAAATAGTAATTATGTTACAAAATTTATATCACAATTTATATCACAATTTATATCACAATTTATATCACAATTTATATCACAAATATTACAATTTATCCTGAGTTTCCCCCCCCAGCATAAAAGTTTGGGCGTAATTTTTAAATCCCGAAGATTTAAAAAGATACGAACGAAGTGAGCGTATTTTTGTTGTTAAGTATAATTAATTTTGTAAATTTTTAAAATTACATGTAAATTTTGGTGCTGCCCCACTAAAATTGGGATAATTATATATTTGTTTTTTTACTAATATCTTTATAAGTTATAGGACTTAATTAGATTATTTTGTAAATGAACATAAAAAGTCAAGAATTCATATTTGTTTTGTGTATGTCCTGTAATGTTTAAAATTAAATTTATAATATTCAATTTTAATTCTTAAGCAGATTTTTAAAAAATATCTCACAAATTAATTATCCCAACTTAAAGGGATGAGCACCTAAATTTTTTGATGGTGGGAAAGATGGGATTTATATTACAATTTATATTACAGAAATTCAAAAATTTAAAATGGCAAAATATGTAATGTTGGGAAGATATAGTGTAGAAGGAATTAAAGGGATTTCCAAAGAAAGGACAAAAGCAGTTGTTGCTGAAATCAAAAAGGAAGGAGGAAATGCTGATGCAATGTATGCAGTGCTCGGAAATTATGATTTGTGCTTTGTTGTGGATTTCCCCGGAAATACCGAAGCAATAAAAGCATCGGTAAATATTGCAAAAGCAACTGGAATCGGATTTAGAACACTTCCGGCAATTCCTGTGGATGAATTTGACAAAACAGTTGGATAAAAAACAAAACAAGACAGAACAAACAGAACAAAATTTAAAAATTTAAAAAAACAGAAAAATTTAAAAATAAAAA
>MNZY01000239.1:0-19636 GCA_001873845.1 Candidatus Altarchaeum sp. CG2_30_32_3053
AAACCAGTTGTGCACAAGTGGAAGAAATTTAGTTTTTTTAACTATAGTCATTTTGACATCTTTTGATAATATTGTTTTTGTCCATATTTATTCTTCAAATCATAATATGTAATATTGATGTTCAAAATAAATGATCAAAAGTTGAAATTTTCACTATAATTGGCAAGGTTTTTATGAAACGATATAATAGATAATGTTCTAATAGCTACAAAATTTTAACAATCTAACATGAACCAAAATAAAAATAACAAGAAAATTGAGATAAACGATAAAGGAAAAAAGATAATAGTTATGCCTCTTGATGATAATTCAAAGGAAATTTCAATGGCTTTGGCGAATGACACGGCACGCAAAATTTTATCCTTGCTTTCGGAAAAGCCGATGACATTGACAGAAATTTGTGCCGAACTGGAAATTGCTCTATCAACCGGCGAATATGGTCTGAATAAATTACGAGATGCCGGCTTGATAAAGATTAAAGGAACAAAGAAAAGCGAAAAAAAATGTTGAGATGAAAATTTATACACCAGAAGAAAAATTTATCGTAATTGCACCAAAATGTCTGAGGAAAGAGGATACAATTTCTGCATTAAAGTCATTATTACCTTTACTCGCGATAAGCATTCTTATTTTAGGGGTTGGAATTTATATGATGAATCAAAGCCAGATGCCATTTATTAGCCCAACCACTCCAAATCAGACATACACCTATACAGGCGATACATTTTCCGTGGGAGACAGATTTATAAAAAAATTTTCCTCGCAGGAAGAGCTTAACGGTTACATAAAATATTCTGCTGAAAACAGAATTGGATATCTCAGGAGTTACGCAATTGGCGGCGAAGGTGGAGGTATGACGGGTTTGGTTCCACAAATTACTGGTTTTGAAAAGTCAGCATCCGGTGAAATTTATACAGATTCTTCCGCATCCGATTTTTCGCAGACAAACATCCAGGTTGAAGGTGTTGACGAAGCAGACCTCGTGAAAAATGACGGAAAATACATTTATATCGTTTCAGGCAAAATGATTGTCATAATTGACGCTTATCCTGCAAAAGATGCAAAAATTTTATCCGAAATCAAATTTAACGAAAACCCATCTGAAATTTTTATAAACAACAACAAACTAGTTGTTTTCACGCAGGAATACAATTACAATTCACGCAGAGAATACTATTATGGCCCACAGACGAAAACAAAGATAGCAATTTACGACATTTCAGACCGAAAAAATCCGAAAATTGAGCGTGAAATAAAATCAGACGGACACTACTTTGATTCAAGAATGATCGGGGATTATGTATATGTCATTATTAACGAACCGGTATATTACCAGCCATGCCAGATTTACAAAGGCAATAGCATAAAAACTGATATGAAATGTATTACAGAAGACATTAAATTTCCCGAAGTAACAATGAATGGTGAGATAAATGATAAAAATTTCCCATACATTTACTATTGGGATATTCAGGATTATTCATATCATTGGACAATTGTTTTGTCAGTAGATATACAGGATAAGGATGCAAAGCCAAACAAAAAATTCTTTGTCATGAGTGATGCACAAAATATCTACGTCTCACCTGAAAACATATATATAACGCAAACAAAATGGATGAGTCAGCATGAAATTTTGGAAAAAGTATATGATGAGGTGGTGATTCCCAACCTATCAAAGGATGTACAGGCACAAATAAAAGAAATAGAAAATTCAAACAAGAGCATGTATATTAAAAAATTTGAACGAATGCTTGTAATAAAAGAATATTTTGTAAATCTTGATTATCGCGAAATGCAGAAATTTCAGGATAAAATAGAGAATAAGATGCAGGAAATTCAAAAGGAATTTGAAAAGTCCCGCGAGCAAACAACAATTAACAAGATAGGAATAAAACACGGAAGAATTACTCCAAAAGCAGGCGGAAGCGTTCCCGGAACTATTCTCAATCAGTTTTCAATGGACGAATATAATAAAAATTTTAGGATAGCAACAACCACTCAAAAATACAGCGACAATCAGGCAAATAATATATATGTTTTGGATGCTGATTTAAAGATTATGGGCAAAATTGAGGACATTGCACCAGGAGAAAGTATTTATTCTGTGAGATTCATGGGCAAAAAGGCATATATGGTGACATTTAAGCGAATTGATCCGTTATTTGTGATTGATTTATCAAATCCTGATAAACCAACACTCGCGGGGAAACTTAAAATACCTGGTTACAGCGATTACTTGCATCCTTATGATGAAAATCATTTAATAGGAATTGGAAAAGAAGTTGATGAAAGCATTGACGCAGATAAAGTGCACAGCAGCGATGCGGTTTATTATACTGCCATTCAGGGAGTAAAACTTGCAATATTTGATGTCAGAGATATAGAGCATCCTGTTGAAATGTATAAAAAGGTTATTGGTGATCGTGGAACTGATTCCGATGCAACACGCGACCATAAGGCATTTTTATTTGACAAGGAAAAAAATTTACTTGTTATTCCAATAAAACTTGCTGAAATATCTGATGCACAGAAAAAATCATCTGACTGGAAAAGCATGGAAGGAGAATGGACATTTCAGGGAGCATATATTTACAATATTTCCTTATATAATGGTTTCAAATTAAAAGGCAGAGTAACGCACATAGATAATCCTGAATTAATTATGAAAAGCGGATATTACTTTGATTCACCATATTCTATTAAAAGATCACTTTATATAGATGATGTTTTATATACTATTTCAAACAAGAAGATGAAGATGAATGATTTAAAAAATATTAGTTATATTAATGAAGTTGAATTGCCTTATGGCGAGTATAAAGGTGATATGATAGATTATTACGGAAAAGTGTAATAAAAATAAAGATGAAAAAAATAAATTTAAATTTAAAATTTTAATTTGTAACTACTCAGATGGTAGGAAATTTACCTGCGATTTTCAAAACGCAAAGTTTTGAAAATATGAGAGCGAAGCGAACTTATTTTAAAATCTCAAAGATTTTAAAATATCCGAACGAAGTGAGCGTAAAATTTCAAAAAAAATACAAAAAATCAAAAATTTACCTATAATTTTTTAGGGTGGCTGAGTAGTTACAGGAAATTTACTTGTGAAAATTTCAAAAAACACAATTTCAAAATTTATGAAATTTCAAAAAACACAATTTTTGAAATCATAAAGATTTCAAAAAGACACGAACGAAGTGAGTGGACCGAAGTGAGCGTAAAAATCAAAAATTTACCAGTAATTTTTTAGGGCGGCTGTGTAGTTACGTTCAAAACTCAATTAATTAAGTCAAAAAAAGTGTTCCCTTTTATATAGCATAACCATTACGAGACAGAAGAAGCAGTAGCAAAGAAATTAAACTTAAAAATTTTGAAGTAATGTTTGCAAACACATCTGAAATTTGGTGAATTTTATTCCTTTTTTAATCCGTAACCTTCTTCAATCTTCTTTAACAACCTTTCAATAAACTGGACACTTTCATCAATAACCAGCTGCTTAACATACATTTCAAAGACATCAGACGGAAATTTATCTCCCGAGAAAAAATACATGTCATTTATGCACTCTATCATTTTTATATCCTTAAAAAATTTTAACCAAATCTGGACATTTCTTTTAGATAATGAATCATCAATATTGCCATCAAATTCCCGGAGTTCTTTTCTATTTTTTCGCATCTCAATTACCTCGTTCCTTATTTCATCAGATTTTAAATGAATTCCTTTTTTTTTGTTGAGCAGCAAAATTTCAAATATATCGCTTGCCGTACCTTTGCTTGCTCCGAGAGAGTTTAAAAATAATTCAACTAATGCACGGGGACTATCTTTAAGCAGTTCATCATCCGAAAACCAGCAAAGTTTTATTTTTGACAGCAAAGGCATTCTGAAAATTTAAAAATAATGAATTTAATTTAATAGAATTTAGATTTAAAATTTAATTTATTATACAAAATTTAAAAATTTAGATTAAAATTTAATATAAAAATTTATAGTCATTTTGACATCTTTTGATAATATTGTTTTTATCAATATATTTATTCTTTAAATCATAATATATAATATTGATGTTCAAATTATAGTCAATATACTAATTTTTTACACTCTTGAAGTAGATTAATGAATCGTATATTGGGTGTAAAATGTTGATAGATTCACTATAAATAATCAAAAGTTGAAATTTTCACTATAATCAAAAAATGTGTATTATATCAGCATTGGTTGAGCATAAGCCGGGGGTATTGCAGAGGATAGCGGGATTGTTTTCAAGAAGAAATTTTAATATAGATGAAATCAGTGTGGGAGTTACGGAAAATCCGGAGATAGCAAGAATAACTATTATAACAAAAGGAGATGAGAAAGACATAGAACAAATGCTCAAACAGATGAATAAGTTGGTAGAGGTTATCAAGGTAACTGCACTTGATGAAAAGAACAGCGTCGCGCGAACCCTGTGTCTGGTAAAAGCAAACACGCCGACAAGGGATGCAAAGTCGGAATTTATTCAATATACTGATGTATTCAGGGGAAGGATCGTTGATGTAAGCAGAACATCTCTTACGGCTGAAATAACCGGGGATAATGATAAGATAGATGCATTTATAAATATGGTCAGGATACTCGGAATAAAGGAAATAGCAAGAACCGGAACAACTGCACTGGAAAGAAAATAATGAATTCAAAGAGATTTGTTGTTCAGGAGCATTGGGCTTCTCATTACCATTTTGATTTTCGGCTTGAAATGGATGGCGTTTTAAAGTCATGTGCAGTGCCAAAAGGAGTGCCTGAAAAATCAGGGGTTAGGCATCTTGCGATAGCAGTTGAAGATCATGCTCTTGATTATATTGACTTTGAAGGTGAAATTTCTGAGGGTTACGGAGCAGGAACAGTTAAAATTTTTGATAAAGGAGAGTATGAATTAATTAAAAGAAGCGAACATTCTCTTATTTTTGAGTTAAGGGGGAAAATGCTGAAGGGAAAATACAAGATGATGAAATTTAAAGAACCAGACCAGTATCTTTTATTTATGATAAAATGAAATTTTTAACAGGGCTGAGTAGCAAATGAAATATTCTTATCATTACAATTAACAATGACTAACGAAAACGAAAATTTTATAAGTTCGCTTCGCTCTCATATCCCAAAGGTAAACTTTGAAATCACAAAAGAACAGCAAAATTTACTTGCCAAACACCAATACAGAATTATCGGCAGGAATGCTGGAGTTAAGATATGTTTATGGACAAAGAGAAGTTTAGTTGATAAGGGCATATGCTATAAGGAAAAATTTTACGGAATAAAATCACACCGCTGCCTTCAGATGTCTCCTTCTTTGATGAACTGCACATACTCCTGCACATTCTGCTGGCGACTGCATGAGTTATATCCAAAAATTTCAGATGATATTTTTGATGAGCCGGAAGAAACTGTTGAAAAGTCCATACTTACCCAGCGTGTGTTGTTGAGTGGGTTTAAAGGAAACAAAAATATAAATATGAAGAAATTTGAGGAATCCCAGAATCCGAATCAGGTTGCAATATCCCTTGTCGGAGAGCCGTTGCTTTATTCGAAAATTTATGATTTGATTGAGGAATACAAAAAAAGAAATTTCACAACATTCGTTGTTTCAAACGGAAGTGTCCCTGAAAAAATTGCTGAAATCAGACCAACGCAACTTTACATTTCTATGAACGCTCCTGACGAAGAAACATTCAAAAAAATTTGCAGACCTTTAATTAAAGATGCGTGGAAGATGTATAATGAAACTTTGGAAATTTTTTCAAAGAGAACAGATATAAAAAGAGTCATACGATTAACCATGATAAAGGACTTCAACACCCATAACATTGAGGGATATGCAAAATTGATAGAAAAAGCAGAGCCGGATTTTATTGAATGTAAATCGTTTATGTTTGTCGGAGGAAGTAGGCATGAAGAAGGTCTTTCGCTTGACAAAATGCTCACTATGAAAGAAATTTTGGAATTTTCAGAAGGACTGCAAAAAAGGACGGGCTATAAAATAAAGGACTATAAAGAGGAAAGCAGGGTTGCTTTGCTAACAAGATAAATTTACACGATAAAAAACCAAAATTTAAATCAGTTTTTAATATATCCATTTCTAATTATTATTCAAATTTTAATATTGTATTCAAAATATTCAAAAAAGACGAAAGATGGCAAAAAAGACGAAACCAAGATGCGGTTCATTAGCATACAGCCCCCGACAAAGAGCAAGTAGAGTAGTACCTAAGATCAAAAAGAGAGGGGATAAAAATTTAGGAATATTTCCACTTGGATTTGCGGGCTACAAGGTTGGAATGGCACAAATTATGGCAACTGACATTACTCCGCATTCGCCTACAAATAAAATAAATGTAGCAATTCCGTGCACTATCATAGCAACACCTCCGTTAAAAATTTTCGGTATCAGATTTTATCATAAGCCCTATATACATTTAATGCCTTACACAGAGGTAATTTCAGAAAAATCAGACAAGGATTTAAGCAGAGTAATACATTTGTCCAAAAACAACAACGCAGAAGCGGTCTCAAAAAAATTTGAGGAAATAGAAAAAAACAAAGATGAAATTAAGGAGGTTAAATTGCTTTGCTGTACAAACCCGCGACTATTAAATATAAAGAAAAAACCAGACATACTGGAAATTCCAATCGGAGGAGATATTAACACACAAATAAATTTTGCAAAGGAAAATTTCGGAAAGGAAATTAATGTTGATAATACCTTTAAAGAAAATACTTTGATTGCTGTTAGTGGTGTTACAAAAGGAAAGGGATGGCAGGGTGCGGTTAAAAGATGGGGAATTATAACTCAGGGTAGAAAGGTAACCGGAAAAAGACGACACAGCCCCATAAATCCTGTTACACCAAGACATACATCATGGAGGGCACCACAGGGAGGGCAGGTAGGATATCATATGCGGACAGAGACAAACAGAATATTGCTTAAAATTTCAAAAGACAATATAACCCCTAAAGGCGGATTTTTAAATTTCGGTGTTTTAAATGATACGAAATATGTAATAGTAAAGGGGTCTGTTCCTGGACCAGCAAAAAGAATAATCGGTTTGTCTTTCAATCCCTATAAAATTGAAACAAAAGAAAAATATGAGTTAAAGGAACTAATTGTTTAATAAACTAATTGTTTAATAAGTTTAATTATTATGATTATTATAGTCAATTATTATGATTATTATAGTCAATTATAATTACGATTATTATAGTCAATTATTATGATTACTACAGTCAATTATTATGATTACTACAGTCAATTATTATGA
Source organism: Candidatus Altarchaeum sp. CG2_30_32_3053 (assembly GCA_001873845.1). Classification (GTDB taxonomy): domain Archaea; phylum Altiarchaeota; class Altiarchaeia; order Altiarchaeales; family Altiarchaeaceae; genus Altiarchaeum; species Altiarchaeum hamiconexum. The sequence continues at coordinate 7,302 of MNZY01000239.1, forward strand.
TTACTACAATGGATGCGAATGTTTATGGTTTAAATGGAGAAGTTACAGGAACAATAGATCTTGGTGAAATTTTTGATACGGTATTGCGGCATGACCTGATTCAAAGAGCAGTGGTTTCGGAATTATCAAAGACATTTCAGCCGCAGGGAAGGGACCCCCTGGCGGGATTGCGGACGAGTGCTGACTATTTTGCAAACAGGCAAAGGTCGTTCAGGGTGACCGTAGGTAGAGCAATTTCAAGAAAACCAAGAGAAAAATTAGCAAAAGGCGGACTCGGAAGGGTCAGAAGAGTTCCAGAGTCGGTTGGCGGAAGGGCAGCGCACCCTCCGGAAGTTAATAAAGTATTAACAAAAAAGATAAACAAAAAAGAATATAACTTTGCATTATATTCAGCAATTGCAAATTCAAAATTTGTTGTTGTCAGCGATGATGTTGAAAATTTAAAAAAAACAAAAGAAATTGCCGGTTTTATAAATCTGCTTAAAGAAAAAAATATAGTAGGTGATAAAAAAATTTTGTTTGTAGTCTATGATAACTATGTTGCCGCAGGAAATATTGATTTTATAAATGTTAAAAGATTATCTGATTTGCGGGTAAAGGACTTTGTCATCGGGCCATGCAAATTAATAACCAGTGTGTTGTGGACAAAAAAGGCAATTGAAAATTTAAAAACAAAAATTTAATATAAAATGGGAATTATACTTTATCCGCTGATGGGAGAAAAGGCAGTAAATTTAAGGGAAAAAAATAACACACTTTCGTTTGCGGTTGATATTAAGGCAACAAAAGAACAGATTAAAGAAGAATTAGAAAAGGATTATAGAATAAAAGTAATAAAAGTCAATACAATAATCATTCACGGAATGAAAAAGGCGTATACAAAACTTATGCCGGAATATTCCGCAGTGGATATTGCCTCAAGATTTGGAGCAATCTAACCCAGTATAATTTAATATAAAATAAAAATAAAGGTAATAAGTAATAAATTAAAAAATGCCGAAAAATTTGCAATGTCAAAGAAGAGGAAAGGGAGGAAGTGTGTGGAGATCAAAACGGACCGGAAATAACAAGGTTGACTATTCATCTGTCAGGGATATTTTTAGGAAAGGAGAGACGAGGATGGGACAGGTTGTTGATATAATTACCGACTCAATTCATACCTCGCCGCTGGCAAAAATTTTGACCGATGATTTCAGGGAGTTTTATGCTATTGCAGTTAATGGGCTTCAGGTAGGGCAAAATATAATGATTGGGGTAAATGCAGAATCGTCTGCCGGAAATATAACATTGTTAAAGAGCGTCAATCCCGGAACACGGATATGTAATCTGGAATACGGAAATTACAGGATAGCCAGAACAAGCGGTGCATTCACAACTTTTGTAGAAGGTGTTGGAAATAAGGGAAAGATTGTTTTACCTTCAAAAAAAGATAAATTTATTTCTCTTGACAGTATTGTTACTGTTGGAAGTGTTGCATCTATGGGAAGGGTTATAAAGCCGTTAATTCGTGCGGGAGCAAATTTTTATAAACATCGGGCAAGAGGAAAGAAATATCCAAATATCAAAGGTATCTCAATGAACGCAGTTAATCATCCGCACGGCGGAAAAGAACCGCGACTGGGACATCCGACAACGGTAAGCCGAAATGCTCCGCCAGGTGCAAAGGTTGGACTTATTGCTGCAAGAAGGAGCGGAAAAAAGAAAAAGAAATAAAAATTTAATTACTTATATATAAATAAGTACATTATAAAATTTTACATTAAAATGGCGAGAATATTTACTTACAGAGGAAAAACAACAGATCAGTTAAAGGCATTATCTATGGATGAACTTGCAAAGGTCATGCCTTCAAGAATAAGGAGGGTTTTAAACAGAGGTTTAGACGAACCGAGAAGAAAATTATTGCTGAAAGTGAGAAATACACTGGCAACTAATAAAGGTAAAGTAATAAAAACACAGTCACGGGATATGCCAATACTACCTGAAATGGTTGGAGCAAAAATAGGAGTACACAGGGGAGGAAAGGACAAAACAAATTTAAGTGCTTTTGTTACATTTGAAATTACACCTGAAATGGTGGGACATTGTCTGGGGGAGTTTGTTATGACCAGAAAGCAGATAAAACATAGTGCAGCAGGTATCGGTGCTACCAGAGGATCTAAATTTACAACAACAAGAAAGTAAATTAATTTAAAATGAAAATTAATTATAGTTATATTTCAAAGGCGCCTGAAAAAGCGGTAAAGGCGTGTGGTAAGGATTTGGATGTTTCCTTTAAAGCGTCTGTAAATGTAGCAAATGCAGTAAAAGGAATGAAACTTGAGGAAGCAATGAAGTATCTGGATGCGGTAATTTCCTTTAAGGATTTTATTCCTTATATAAAATTTTGCAAAGGTGCGGGGCATCGTTCAGAGGTGGGGGGAAAATCAGGATCCGGAAGATATCCTGTAAAGATATGTAAAGAGGTCCTGAAATTGCTGAGAAGCGCCGAAAGAAATGCAAAACATAGTCCAGGTATGGATATAAAAAATTTAATAATCTCGCATATTCAGGCATCGCAGGGTCCAAAGAGAAAAAAAGCAAAACCTACGGGGAGAAGAGCAACATGGGGAACACGGGTTACGCACATTCATCTTGTTCTTGAAGAGACGAAAGAAAAAGAAAAGCTCAAAAGAGAAAATACAACAACCGGAAAAAATAAAGAAGAAATGAAAAAGGAAAGTCCCATATAAAAATGTCAGTAAAAAAAATATTTGTAGAAAAAGGAAAAACAAGGATGTTTATAGAAAGGTACATAAAAGGTGCGCTTGAAAAGGTTGGATACAGTAAAATGGAAATTCACAAAGGGCCTCTTTCAACGAGAATAATCCTTAATGTTGAAAAGCCGCCGTTAGTAATAGGACATGCGGGAAATAAAATAAACCAGTTGACAGAATCCTTAAAAGAAAGATTCAAAATAGATGACCCAAGGATAGATGTTCAGGGAACTAAATATCCCTATCTGGATGCGAGTATTATAGCCGAGGAAATAACAAATTGTATAGAAAGAGGAGACAGATACAGGATAATTGCCCACAGAGCAGTTGACGCCGTGATGGCGCATGGTGCATTGGGAGTTGAAATAAACTTATCAGGAAAGATTAAGGGTAAAGGTGAACGTGGCTCAACAGAGAAATTTAGAAAGGGCTATATGAAAAAGACGGGCTTTCCTTTAACTATGGTACGGCATGCTAATGTGCAGGCACAACTAAAACAGGGAGTTATAGGTATTAGTGTAGATATTCTTCCGCAGGATCTAAAATTTCCGGACAAAATATTTTTAAAAAGTCCGCCAAAGAAGAATACATCCTCAACTGTTCAGCCAAAAAAAGAAACAGTTATAAAAGACGAGGTTAAAAAAGGTAAAGAAGTTAAAAAATAAATTTTTTATTTGAATTTATAAATTTAATTTATTATCATGGCTATTCTTAGAGCAAAAGAATTACGGGAAATGAGTACCGAAGATACAGAGGAACATCTTAAAGACCTTTATAAGAGAAAAATGAAGATAAAAAGTGATATTTCGGCAGGAATTTCATCAGAATCTATTGGTAATTTAAGGGAGATCAAAAGAACCATTGCACGATTGTTAACAATAAAACACGAAAAAGAAACAAATAAACAATAAAAACCAATGGCAATTTGTCCTAAGTGCGGGCTTCCGGAAGAACTGTGTGTCTGCAGGGAGATAAAAACAACAGAAGGTATAAAAGTATCTTTTGACAGGCGGAAGTATCGTAAGGTGGTAACGATTATAGAAGGAGTGGATAAGGAAAACATAGAAAATACCGCAAGGGAAATTAAAAGGCGGATTGGCTGCGGAGGAACAATACGGGAAGGAAATCTGATTGAATTGCAGGGCAACCATAAGAGCAAAATAGAAGATGTTCTTGTGAAGATTGGCTTTTTAAAAGAGACCATAGATGTTGGAGCATTGCCAAAAGCGCCGCCAAGAAGGGCGTTTGCCCCGAGACGATACTAATTTTTACCCTTTAAGTCCATTCACTTTTAGATAATAGGATACAAATAGCATAAATCAGGTATGAGAATTTAGCATGAGAAATCCATATAATATACTAAGACATGAAATAACAGGCCTTAATGTTGATGTTATGTCAATAAGCAGTGAAGGTTACAAAATGCATGGAACAGTTCATAGCGAGACCCGAAACATGTTCCTGATTAGAGATGGCAGCAACAATATAAAACTGGTTCCAAAGAACTCAGTAATACTTACAGCACAACTTGATGACGGAAGTGTTGTTAAAATTGATGGAAATTTAATGGTTGGCAGGCCGGAAGAAAGAATTAAAAAACGTTATAAAATTTCCTTTAAATTTTAGTTTGCAGTTCTAATTTTTTTAAATTTTATTTATTCATAGTTTAATTTAATAAATGTAATAAATGTATCAGATAAAGGTATTAAAAATATAATATATCAAAAAATGGCCGAGAAATTGTCAGTCAGGGGCAAAGATATTGACGGAGTAGTGGTCAGCGCAAAGGCAAAGAAAGTTGTCTGTATAAGAAAGGATACCCTTATAAAAGTAAGAAAGTATGAGAGATATGCAAAAGTGATGACAAAAATTTTAGCAAGAGTTCCCGAAGATTTAGATGTAAAAGTAGGAGATACTGTCAGGGCATCAGAGTGCAGAAGAACCGGAAAAGATGTTGCATTTGTTGTTACTAAAAAATTATCTTAAATTTAATCTTATCTTAAGTTTAATCTTATCTTAAGTTTAATCTTATCTTAAGTTTTCACAAAATTAAAAATCTCCGAACAAAGTGAGGTGATTTTAAAATACCCAAAGCATTTGAAAATAATTTTCAATACTGAAAATCGGTAAGATAAATCTTTGGATTTCAATCTTATTTTAAATTTTGTTAGAAATTTAAAATCTCTGAGCATAAGCAAGATTACAAAATGTTCTCAACATTTTGTAAAGACGCAAACGAAGTGATTGTAGGTAGGTAAACATTTAGATATTTCAAAATTTCATTTTTGAAAATACGCTCACTTCGTTCGTGTCTTTTCAAATCCTCTGCGAATTTGAAAATCGCCCAAGCCGGGATTTGAACCCGGGTCGGAGGCTCCGCAGGCCTCCAGGATATCCAAACTACCCTACTTGGGCAGATAAAATTACCCGCAATTATATTGTGTTATGGGTTATGTGTTACATTATCTATCAGATGCATTATCTATTAAAATTTGAACCGAATATAATATTTTTAATCAGGTAAATTTCATAAATTATATTTTACATCAGGTAAATTTTACATCATGGAAAATACATTTGTTTCAAAAATAAGAAAGGATATGAAGAAAAAAGTAGAAAAAAGGACCAAAGACAGCAATGTAATTGGAAATTTAGTAAAGAGCGGTCTGGAAACCAGCGTCCAGAAACAGTCCAAAGAGGTTATTGGTAAAAATTTAAAAATAAATCTTGCAGAAGTTATGAAAAATAAAGCAACAGAAACAAGTTATGAAATAGTAAAGAAAAAAATAACCGGGAATATAAAACAGGAACTTGCAAAATATGCTGATCAAAAATCAAAGGATGTGTTTGACTTAACTACAAAAGATAAAAAGAAAAAAATGAAAAAGATGGCAGACCGTTTATAAAATTCTTGCTTTTCCATTCTTTATTACACAGGTATCCTCAAAACGGATTCCGAATTTATTTGCCCTGTAAATGCCTGGTTCAATTGTAAAAACCATATTCTCTGCAAAGTCCTCTTTTGAGTTGTTAGTTATAAAAGGCATTTCATGGACATCCAGTCCAACGCCGTGCCCAAGCAAATGAAAAAATTTAAATCCCTTTTTATTTATCTCTTTTTCTGCAAAGACGGAAATTTCTGAAAATTTCATCCCTGCGTAAATTTTATCAACACATTGCCTTTCTAAATTTCTAATAAATTCCGCAAGTTGTCTAACTTCATTATCTGCCCTCTCCGTGAATGTCCTGCTCAAATCGGAAAAATAACCGTTAAATTTTGCCCCCAAATCAACAAGCATTGCGTCAACGACTATTTTGTCTGACGGCTTTGCATGAATATGTGCTGCATTTTTTCCGCAGGCAAGCAGTATTCCTTCTTCAAATGTTCCTTCACTTCCCTGCATTTTCATAAAATATTCTATCTCTGCTGCCAGATTGTGTTCGCTAATTCGCTTTTCTGACAGATAAATTTTCATTGCCATTTCAATGCCCTTCCTCGCAATTTCACACGCCTTTTTAATCTTTTTAATCTCTTCTTCACCTTTTGTCATTCTTGCTTTTTCAACCGCATCAGTTGTTTTTATATTCATTCCGATTGTATTTTTCAGATTTATGAGTGCCTTTTCATCTGCCTTATCAACAAAAATTTCTGAAATTTTGCCTTTTCTGACGGTCTCTTTTATTGTATTTCCTATTATTCCTTTTTTATAAATCCTGGCGCAAATTTCATTATCAGGGCTTTCTTTATAAATTTCATAATCGTTTTCATTCAAAAACAGGGTAAAATTTTCAGATGTTAATAACCCGGCCGCTCCGAAGCCATCAATTCCGCACAGATAGTATAAATTTTTCGGAGCATATATTAATAAAGCATCTTTGTCTCCAAATGCCTTCCTGACATTTGTCCTTCTTTCAGTATTAAATTTTTTATCAAATTTATTCATTTTTGAAATTTTAATTAATAAAGAGTTAATAAATGAAATCTAACAATGAAATCAATGAAATTTAACAATGAAATCAATGAAATCAATGAAATCTAACAATGAAATCAATGAAATCTAACAATGAAATCAATGAAATCTAACAATGAAATCAATGAAATCTAAAAAATTTAATAAAATAAAAATCAAAATGTCTCATAAAATAACACTGATAAGGGGTGATGGTTCCGGTCCGGAAATAGTAGAACAGGCAAAAAGGGCAATTGACAAAGCAATAGAAGTAGGTGGAGAGAAAATCAGGTGGGAAATTTTTGATGCCGGTGCTGATGTAGTGGCAAAAGAGGGAACACCTTTGCCTACTCATGTAATTGATTCAGTTAAAAGAAACAAAATTGCATTAAAGGGCCCCATTACAACACCTCTTGGAAAGGGCTTCAGAAGTGTTAATGTTAAATTAAGAAAACAGCTTGACTTGTATGCGTGTGTCAGGCCGTGCAAATATTATAAAGGAATTAAAACGAGAATAAGTGAGCCCGAAAATATTGACCTTGTTATAATAAGAGAAAATACGGAAGATTTATATGCGGGAATTGAATTTGAAAAAGGAAATGCTGATACAATTGAGTTAATTAAATTTATTGAAAGTAAAGATAAGGGAAAGATAAGGGAGGACTCTGCAATAGGTCTAAAGGCAATTTCTGGATTTGGAAGCAAGAGAATTATAAAATACGCCTTTGAATATGCGGAGAGGAATAAAAGAAAGAGTGTTACGGCTGTTACAAAGTCAAACATAATGAAATTTAGCGATGGTTTGTTTATGCACACAGCGGAAGAAATTTCAAAAAATCATCCTGAAATAAAATTTAAACATAAACTGGTTGATAGTTTGTGTATGGACATTGTTCAGTTTCCGGAAAATTATGATGTTTTGGTTCTGCCAAATTTATATGGAGATATAGTGAGTGATTTATGTGCGGGTTTAATTGGAGGACTGGGTGTTGCCCCGGGAGCAAATATCGGGGATGACTGTGCGGTCTTTGAGGCAGTTCACGGCTCTGCACCAGAATTTAAGGGCACATACAGGTTAAATCCAACTGCTTTAATTCTTTCAGGTGTTCTGATGCTAAGATATATAAAAGAAAATGACGCCGCTGAAATTTTGGAAAATGCTGTTGCGAAGGTTGTTGAAGATGGAAAGTATGTAACCTTTGATATAGCAAAGAATCCCACAGAAGCAGTTGGAACAAAAGAAATGACGGATGCTATATTAAAAGAAATTGAACACCTTTCTGTATAAGCGCAGTATGTCTTTAAATCGCAGTAAATCCCGAGTTTCTCGCCCATAAGTAAAAGTTTGGGCGTAATTTTTAAATCCCAAAAATTTGAAAATATCCAAATAATAGTGAGGTTATTTTCAAATTCTCAGAGGATTTGAAAAGACACGAACGAAGTGGGCGTATTTTCAAATTCTCAGAGGATTTGAAAAGACACGAACGAAGTGAGTGGAACGATGTGAGCTTATTTTCAAAATCAAGAGATTTTGTAAATATCCGAGCAACAGCGAGGTTATTTTCAAATTCGCAAAGATTTTGTAAATATCCGAATGCTAATGAGGTTATTTTAAAATTGTGTGAATTTTAAAATCTCCGAACGAAGTGGGCGTAATTTTTGTTGTTAAGCATAACTAATTTTGTAAATTTTTAAATTACTCGTCCATTTTTTGATTGTTGGAAAGATGGGGCAAATAGTAAATTTATCATTTTCAAATCGCAGAGATTTGAAAATATACTGAAAATCTTTGAGATTTTCAATCTTTAAAAATCTTTGGATTTTAAAATACTAAAATCTTTGGTTTCAATCTTTAAAAATTTTAAACTGGCTGATAACCTCTTCATAAGTATTAAAAGTCTCATTTAAATCTATGTTCTTATTTATTTTGTCAGAGTCATAGAATCTGACATCCTTTCTTAGAAATTTTACTGCAAAAAAGCACCTGACTTTGGCAATTTCCTTAAATTTTTTAAAATTTTCAATACTTTTTGAGATATAAATTTTATCGTTTTTTGTCTTTTTGCATTGTATTGCTATAACAATATCATTCTTCATAATTAACACATCCGGCAATAATTCTGAATATCTTCCGCTGCCGGCAATTCTCATTGCAATAAATCCATCTGCACTAAACATCTCAACCAGTTTTCTTTCAAAAACAGTGCCTTTTATATATTCCTTATTCATTTCAGTCATATTTTGAACTAATTCAAATCACTTATTAACAGGAAGTCCTTCTCTTTACAGATTTCGTTCAGTGTTTCATTTATCTGTCTGTCTTGTGCCTCATCGTATTCGATCTTTAACATACACGTAGAAACGGAATCCGGTGATTTCATAATCACACTTAAATCATACACTAATCCACCTTCATTGATTTTATCTATTGTTCCCCTGATATCTTTATCTATAACATGCCCGACCATAATAATTGTTTTAGTCCTTTTTTTATAATATTTTTTTCCTTCAATTTTTATTTCCGAAATTTTTATCCTTTCCTTAATCAGTGCATTTTGGACATTTTCAACCGATTTAATATCATCAATTCCGAACACAATTTCAACAGGAATTTCATCATTCTCCTTAAACCGGTGCGAATGGACAATACTTTGTATATTTGCATTGTTGGCTGAAATCGGTTCAATTGCCCTGATTAAACTTCCAGGTGTGTCCTTTAAAAAAATTTTCATATTTATTTTCATTCTGTTAGAATTTAGGGTGTCTGATTTGATTTGGTTATTTTATTACGTTTAAAATTTAATTATAATTAATTAGAAATAATTAGGACTTTGAAAAAAATTTATTACTTAATGTTTAATGCCGAGGTGGCAGAATCCGGTAATGCGCACGCCTCGAGAGCGTGTTCCCGCGAGGGAATTAGGGTTCAAATCCCTGCCTCGGCGAAAATTTAACGATGAAAATTTAACGATGAAAATTTAAATGAAAAATTTCAGATATTTTTATACCAAATCTAATTTTTAAGAAGTTATGAATTTAAAGATATATGAATTTAAGAAGTTATATAGTCATTTTGACATCTTTTGATAATATTGTTTTTGTCCATATATTTATTCTTTAAATCATAATATGTGATGTTGATGTTCAAAATAAATAATCAAAAGTTGAAATTTTCACTATAAATAAAATTTAAAATGCGACAGGAAACAATAGAGCTTACAGGACATATTATTGATTCTCTGATACTTCCGAAAGTGTTTGATACAATAATGGAAGATAAAGGAGACTTTGAGGTTTTGGAATTTAAAATAGGTAAAAAGAAAACCGAGCAAAGTTATACAAAAATTTTAGTGAAAGGAAAAGATAACGAGCACCTCAATACAATTCTTCAAAAGATCCAAAAATTGGGGGCGATTATTGCTGTTCCAAAAGATGCCGAAACCGAAATTGTGGATATGGATGGTGCCGCTCCTGAAAATTTCTGCCCTACAACAAATCAAAAGACATACATAAGAATCCAGGGGGAATGGAAAGAAGTAAAGCATCAGAAGATGGATGCGTGCATTATTATTGAAAATGAAATTCCTGTCTGCAAAATATTCAGGCACATAAAAAAAGGTGACAAAGTTGTTGTCGGATTAGAAGGAATTAAAATTGAGCCGATTGAAAGATCAAGAGAACCGATGGGTTTATTTGGATTTATGAGGAGTGAGACATCAACGGAAAAACCAACCATCACCCTGATAAAAGAGGTCTCAAATGAATTAAAAAAAATAAAAAAAGATGGCGGAAAAATAGGCATTGTTTGTGGTTCTGTGGTTATTCACACGGGGGCGAGCAGAGCACTTGCGGAAATCATAAATTTAGGATATGTTGATGCGTTCTTTGCAGGGAATGCCGTTGCCGTCAGAGATATTGAGTATGAAATTTACGGGACATCCCTTGGAGTTAACATTGAAACAGGAAAAGTGGAGCAGTACGGATACAGGAAACACACTTCAACAATAAATTTAATAAGGCGACTTGGCTCTGTCAATGAATTAATAAATAAAGGAACAATAAAGCACGGAATGATGTATGAATTAATTGCCAAAAATATTCCATACATTCTTGCGGGAAGTATAAGAGATGACGGACCTTTGCCGGAGGTAATAACAGATATTTGTGAATCACAGGATAAAATGCGCGAGTTGGTGCAGGATTTGGATGTGGTTTTGATGATGGGTTCAATGCTTCATTCAATCGCTCTTGGAAATTTAATGAAGGCAGAAACAAAGGTTATCTGCGTTGATATAGATCCCGCAATTGTTACTAAATTGAGAGACAGAGGAACATCACAGGCAATAGGGATAGTAACTGATTTAGGAACATTTATTCCTGCATTGCTTGAAGAACTTAAAAGAAAATAGAATTTAAAATATTTATACTAATGATTAATTTATAATAATTATTTATTTATATACCTAATCTAATTAATAAACAATAAACAAAAACCAAAATGGCATCTGAAAAGGGGTTGATCGTGGTGGCGACATTTTTTATAGTGATGTCGCTTACTACGAACATGGGATTCTGGTTTGATGGAGAGGTGATAGAGCTGTATTTGGCAACTATGTTGAACATCTTGGCAACTGTTGTGAAGGTAGCAATGAAGAGAGGGGTTATTGGAATGAGTTCTTTGGGAGCAAGTGTTGTTGCAGACATACATTTGATATGGGCAGTAGTTATAACATTGGGAGCAGGAGTAGTAGACCCAGTAACTGGAATTGTTCACAGCGAACTTGCAAGAGGTTTGGCCTTTGGAGCAATATTTGCAAATTTGGTAAGCATTGCATTGTTGCTCATGGAAACACACCACGAAGCAAAGAAAGAAGTAGATTAAATTAAACCAGGAAAAATACAGAAATCAGTAAATTGTTTTTTTTTTTATCTTTTTTTTTATCTTTTAACTTGAGTTTCCCACCCCAGCGTAAAAGTTTGAGCGTATTTTTGTTTTTAAGCATAATTAATTTTGTAAATTTTTAAAATTACTCGTCCATTTTTTGATGGTGGGAAAGAAGGGTTTTAAATTCTGTTTTGTGAATTTGTGGAAAGCATGTTATATTTCTGGAAAAGAAATTTCTTTTACCTGTGGACTTAGTGAATCCACTAACTTTTGAATATTTAAAGTAATTTAAGGATATGGGTTTGCTTACGCTCACTTCGTTCGTGTCTTTACAAAATGTTGAGAACATTTTGTAATCTTGCTTACGCTCGGAGATTTTAAATTTCTAATGAAATTTAAAATAAGATTGAAATCCAAAGGTTTCAGTATTTTAAAATTTCATAAATTTTAAAAGATTGAAAAACTTGTAGTTTTCAGTGTTTCAAATTCTCTGCGAATTTGAAAATTATGTATTTTTAAAATCTCTGCGTTTTTAAAATAATTTCGCTTCGCTCTCATTTAAAAATTTCGTAAATTTTTAAAGATTGAAACCAAAGGTTTTAGTATTTTAAAATCCTATAGATTTTTAAACTTGAGTTTCAAAGTTATGGTGTTTTGACCTTGACAAAATGATAAAATTGGTGGCAATAAAAAACATATTTTAAAGGTGTTTTTAGCCATTTTTTAAATATCTTTGAAACTCGG
>MNZY01000239.1:19643-20754 GCA_001873845.1 Candidatus Altarchaeum sp. CG2_30_32_3053
GGGTTAAAGATTGAAAACTTGTAGTTTTCAGTATTTAAAAAATCCCAAGATTTTTTAAAGATTGAAACCAATTGTTTTAGTATTTTAAAATCTCAAAGATTTTTAAAGATTGAAAATCTCAAAGATTTTCAGTATATTTTCAAATGCTTTGGGCATTTTAAAATCACCCCCCTTCGTTCGGAGATTTTCAATTTTGTGAAAATTTAAAATGAAAATTTAAAATGATATATAAATTATACTTGACATTATTTAAAAAATTTGGAAAGCAGCACTGGTGGCCTGCTGAAGGCAAAGAAGAAATAATGATTGGTGCAATTTTAACTCAAAATACCGCTTGGAATAATGTTGAAAAGGCAATAAAAAATTTAAAGGCAAAAAATACATGCTCTGTTAAGACAATTGCAAATAAGCCAGTTGAGGAGATTGAAATTTTAATAAAACCATCGGGATTTTACAGACAGAAAGCAAAACGGCTGAAAAATTTTTGTGAATATTTACTCGCTCATTACGGAGAAAATTTTATTTTGGAGATGAATAACAAAGAAATTGCCGTATTGAGAAATGAATTGCTGAATATTAACGGAATCGGAAAAGAGACTGCTGACTCAGTCCTGCTTTATGTGTTTGAAAAGCCGGTGTTTGTGATAGATACATACACAAGGAGGATTTATGACATATTATATAAAGATGCGGATGTTTGTGATGCCTTTAAAATGGATTATGATAAATTAAGGGAAATTTTTGAGAGCGAAATAAAAAAGGGCTGCAAAAAATGCAGAGAATGCAACGATGAAAAGGAACTGGTTAAAATTTATAACGAATATCACGCATTGATTGTCCGGTTTGGAAAGGAATGTAAAGGGAGAGATTATAAAGAAGTAACCAAATTAATTCAATAAATTTCGTATAATAAGCTTGTATAATAAGCTGCGGTAGAAACAAACCCGGATAAATTTATTTTACCTTTATTTATCTTTATTCATTTCTACATTTAATAATTTAAATTTTTCCTAAATATTATTTTATTTTTTTACTATTTTATTTTAAATTATTTTTTTTATTTTTTTACATTTTTAATTTCTATCGGGTCGGACAGGTCTTCCGCCATACA
>MNZY01000047.1 GCA_001873845.1 Candidatus Altarchaeum sp. CG2_30_32_3053
TTAAGAAACCAATCATTAACAATGAAATTATTATAGCTATAAATAAACATATCTTCATTTTCCTTTCCATAACAACACCAACCAAATTAAAAATAGAAGAATGAGTAGCACATATAGTCATTTTGACATCTTTTGATAATATTGTTTTTGTCCATATTTATTCTTCAAACCATAATATGTAATATTGATGTTCAAAATAAATGATCAAAAGTTGAAATTTTCACTATATTCTGATTTTTATTATTTTACAACAGATATGGGACGCGGGGAAAAAGCAATTTTAAAGTCGGCCTCGCCACCGGTGAGGGAGTGAACGTATTTCCGCTGTGCTCCAGTACACCTGGTTAATATTCTGTGTTTCATCTCAAAACATATATTTTCCTTGTAGTTACTTTATTTTTTGGATATATTCTATATATTCTTTTTTAATATTAAATCCTAATTATTAATGAATTTAAATAAAATTTGTATAAATTTGTTAAATAAATAAATAAATAAATTTGTTATAAATTTTTAAAATGGAAGAATTACTTGCTCCGGGAACCAGAACATGTGCCGGCTGTGGGGCAGCAATTGCTATAAGGATGGTTTTAAGGGCAATACAGAAAGAAGTAGGTAAAAATTTTATTATCTGCCACGCGACCGGCTGTATGGAAGTGGCAACAACACCCTACCCAGAAACATCGTGGAAAATTCCGTGGATACATGTCGCATTTGAAAATGTCTCTGCCGTCGCGAGCGGAGTAAATGCAGCGTATGAATATATAAATGAACATATAAACGAAAATATAAACGAAAATAACAAAACAGATAAACCAAAGATAATCGCTATTGGAGGTGACGGTTCAACATTTGATATTGGCTTTGGTTCACTTTCCGGAATGCTGGAAAGAAATGATGATGTGCTGTATATTTGCTATGATAACGAAGCTTATATGAACTGCCTGACAGCAGATGCATTAATTATAACTGAAAAGGGTTTGCGTAAGATTACAGAAATAAAAAAGGGAGATAAAATATACTCGTTTGATCAAAATACACACAAGATGTTATTGAAAGAATGTTTGGGTGTTTATGATAACGGAGAAAAACAGGTCTTTAGTGTGGAAACATTGCACCATACATTAAAAGCAACAGGCAATCACCCGTTTCTTGTAGTGCAACATAATGGCAAAGGAAAAGAAAGTACTTTGATATGGAAAAATGTTGAGCATCTAAAAGCAGGTAATGATGTGGTCGTATTAAAGAAGTTTAATGAAGGAAAAAGTTTTGAATTCTCTAAAATTGACAGTAATGAATATTTTGGGGATGAAAAGATAAGGGAGATAAAATATCTTGGTGTTGAACCCACTTATGACCTGCAGGTAGACGAATCACACAATTTCATAGCAAATGGGTATGTTGTTCACAACACAGGAATCCAGCAGTCAGGCGCTACTCCAAAATTTGCCAGTACAAGTACAACCCCCGTAGGTAAAGCCATTCCAGGAAATTTACAGAGAAAGAAAAATATGGTTGAAATATCAGCTGCACACAATGTCTATGCTGCATCAACGACAATCTATAATTTTAAGGACCTGGAAAACAAGGTCAGGAAGGCGTTAAGAATAAAAGGCGCAAAATACATACAAATTTTTGCATCCTGTCCAACGGGATGGAGAATGCCTGAAAAAGATGCGATTAAAATTACAAAACTAGCAATTGAGACAGGCGTCTACAAGGTTTTTGAAATAGAAAACAGGAAATTTAAATTAAATTATAAGCCCGCAAAGCGAAAAAAGGTTGAGGAATATTTAAAGGTGCAGGGAAGATTTAGGCATTTAACACCGCAACAAACAGATGAAATTCAGATGGAAATTGACAAAGAATGGCAAGAGCTGGAAAAAATGAATGCGTCGGCAGCCACTATCTGACGCTGGGCTTAAAGAAAAGCGCCTCTGAACAGGAAATAAAGGACAGATACAGGGAATTGGCAAAAATTTATCATCCTGATGTTAATTATTCTCCCGATGCAGAGGAAAAATTTAAGGCAATAAATGAAGCGTATAACTACTTAATTTCCCATGTTGGAAATAATGGAGATAAACCATGTGGCGACAATAGTGAAATTTTTAATAAAGTCCAAAGAACAAATAAAACAACCAAACCAGACAGCAGGTACATCAAAGACATCACAGATAAACTTTTAAAAGATATTTCAAAATCCGTAAAGAAGGAGGTTCATAAAAATTTACAAAAAAATTTACAAAAATTTATGAAACAAAACCGGATAGATCAGGTTATTTACACAGCAGCAGTTAAAGGTCTAAAGAAAGAAATGAAAAGAAGATTCTGAAATTTAAAACAACCCCAATTTGTGTGCCAACTCTGCTTCAAGAACACTCTCTCCCGCTGCCCCCCTAATTGTATTGTGGCTTAAAGTGTAAAGCCGTAAAATTTTAGCATCCTTTTTCACAATCCTGCCAACACAGATTGTCATTCCTTTATCTCTGTTTCTGTCAAGTCGTGGTTGCGGTCTGTCTTCTTCATCAAGCACACTTATCGGATTTTTCGGAGCAGAAGGTAATGAAAGGTCTTTCAGCGGATTAAATTTCGCAAATTCTTCCTTTACTTTTTCAACATCAAAATCATTCTTTAATTTGGCATGCAGAACTTCAAGATGTCCGTCAAGTACATTAACTCTGTTGCAGGAAGCATAAATTTTAAAGTCAGCATTGGCTATTTGTTTGCTTTCATCGCTGTATTTTCCCAAAATTTTCAGCGCCTCGGTTTCCATCTTACCCTCTTCCCTGCCGATGAATGGAATTATATTGTCAAGTATCTGCATTGACTTAACTCCGTCATAGCCGGCACCGCTTAATGCCTGAAATGTTGTAATATTTAAATTTTCTATTCCGAATTTATCCTGCAAGACCTTTAAAGGCAAAACCATTCCTGTCGTTGAGCAATTCGGGGCAGTAACTATAAAACCGTTAAAATTTCTGCTTTTTTTTTGATGTTTTATGATTCCAAAGTGTTCCTGGTTTATTTCTGGAACGATAAGCGGAACATCATTGTCCATTCTGTGCTTTGAAACCTTGCTGAATAAAGGAATTTGCGCGGCAAATTTTTCCTCCCAGAATGCAATGTCTCCTGGAAGGGAAGAAAATACCAGATCAAGTTTGTGTTTTTTTATGTTGTCTATGGAAATTTTATCAACAACCGTATCGGAAATTTCTTCGGGTATGTCAAAGTCAAGATACCACTTCGCACAGTCTTTATATTTCTTTCCGGCACTCTTTTCAGATGCCATTAACGAAGCAATTTCAAAAAATTTATGTCTGTGTAAAAATTGTATGTACCTTTGTCCCACCATGCCTGTTGCTCCTAAAATTCCTGCTTTTAATTTATCCATTTTAAAAATATTAAAAATTTAAAAATATTATCAGAATTTATTGCTTTATCGCTCCGACATCCTCAAATCCCTGTCTTTGTCCCGTTCCTGCCTGATTTATTAACCGCTCCTTGTGATATAATAAATGGACAACATTTATTGCATGCTCCCTTGTTCTCCCCTCCACCAGTTTAAACAAATCCTTTTTATTATCGCACTCATCTTCATGAACAAAGACCTCAATAATATGCTTGTTTGTTAATAACTGGGCATAAATTATCCCTGTTGATGCTTCGTGAGCGCATTGTTTGTCTATTGGCATTTTTCCAGGCATTGCCAAAGCCATTGCAATATCGCAGTTTTCTTTATCAAGTAAAATTTTACATGCAACAGGCAAATCCTTCATTCCCGGAACAGTATAACGAATTATCCTTGCAGTACAATATTTTTTGATTTCGTCAACTGCTATTTTTCCCATATCTACCATTGCGAAGGTGGTATCACAAATCCCGATTTTCATCTTTTCATAATGTTTTCATAATTTTCATAATTTTTTCATAATACAATTTATTATGTGTAATTTATTATGAATGGAAATTATTTAATAAATAGTGTCCATCCATAAACTCATAATTTTACTGAAAATCTGTAAGATTTTTAAATTGTTAAAAACACAAAAATTTACCTTGAAAAAATTAAGACTTTTTCAAAATTTTATACTTTGTGGATGAACACTAAATAAATTTAACAAAAGTTTCCCATTTCAGTTTACTCCATTAACAAATCACCTCGCTGTTGTTCGGAGATTTAAAATTTCTAATGAAATTTAAAATAAGATTGAAAATCTGTTGATTTTAAAATTGTGAAAATATTTCCTAAAACCAGGATTTAAATCTTTTGTATAAATTCTTGAGATTATTTATAGGTTTAATCTTAATAATTTAATGAGTTGGGAAACTTTTGAAATTAAATACTTTTTATAGTATTAAATTT
>MNZY01000048.1:0-3687 GCA_001873845.1 Candidatus Altarchaeum sp. CG2_30_32_3053
CCTCAATATTCTCCACTTTTAAAGTGGTTCTATTTACAAAATCAAGCTTTTTCATTTTGATTACTTACATAATAATATATATTAGATATATATCATTAAATAAATAAAACTTTTGAACGACAAGAAACTTATTTTAAAAAACAGAAGGATTTTTATAAGAAGAGTTGCATTCTCTTACAACTTGTTGAGAAAAACAATGCTTCATATAACAACAAACTTTGGGAAAAGCAAACCCTGTGAGATATTGGTGAAATGTATCCATAAAATAAAGGAAATGTGTGGTAAATATCCTTTTTGTGTGTGCTTTGATCTATGATTTTATAATGGAAAGATGTTTGAAATACTGGATAAAACTTTGTCAATCAAATTTATAACATTAGTCAGGCGAGGTACTAATATTGCAAAACTCATAAAAGAAGCACCTGCAGTAGCATTTAAGCCAGTTGAATTGAAATCAGTCCACAGGAAATATAATAAAGCATGAACATATGCTATAAAAACAGATGCAATTACACATTACAATGGCACATTGCGTTTGATTATTAAAGTAAAGTTCAAGGGTAAGAAGAAGCGCGTTGCTTTTCTTACCAACGATATGGCTTTTTCAATAAGTGAGATAATTGAAACCTATGCTAAAAGATGGATGATTGAAAATTGGTTCAAGGATGCAAAGGACTTTTTTAATCTGGATGATTTGCCGGGATTTGATGAAACAAAGTTGGATGCATATTTGACCTATAAGCAATTATCATCTAATATGTTTGCTGTCCTCCGACAAGAACTTAAAATGTCTTACTGTCCCTCAACATTCTACAGAAAATTTATAGACATAAGTGCAACGATTAAGATTACGGATACTAAAATAATTGTGGAATATAACTCCTTCAAAGGTCAAGAGAAATTCAAAAAATTATTTTGTAACATGAATTATAGGCTTGAACAATTAGGTATTGATCCGTGCGTACCTTGGTTAGGGAACCGTACCATAGTTTTTAAATTTAAGGACTGAATGTAAATTAGATTATGTCATCAAAAACTCTGTTTATGAACAGGCCGGAAGATGCAGTAAATACTTTAAAAAAGAAATACAACAGAATCTTTGTAAGCGAAAACGGAATGAACTATATTAAAGAGATGTATGATGTTAATGAAAGAATTGTTAAAGTTATTGAAATTTCACAGGAAGACACAAACAAATATTGCTTTGGAAACGATGTAATGTCTTATGCTGTAAAAAGGGGAATTCTCGTTGCAGTAAAAACAGAAAGAAAAGCAATCTATAACTACTATGCAGTAAAAACAGAGATATTGAATTAAAAAAAGAAGTTATGAAGGAAAAGAAAAACCATGATTTTTTTCTTTTTTCTTTTTCTTTTTTCTATTTTTATAATTTTTTATACAAATTCGGCAAATCCGTTGTTAACAAGTATTTTTGCCAATGGCCCGGTAATCAGGACAACATCTTCATCGTTAAACGGACCGAATCTTCGCAAATCATCTCCGACAATTCCCGGACAGGAATCCAAAAATTTTATTTTTACTTCAGATATTTTTTCATCATCTGGTTTATTATCTGTATTGTTTATTTTTTCCTTTTCAAACAGAAATTTATTTTCGTATGTCTTTATGATGTCTAAAATTTTATAATATATCTCTTCCTCTTCTTTTGTCATATTTGCCGGCTCTTTTATGTTTCCCATATTTGCGCGAAGGGCGTGAATTAAAATTTTTTGCATTCTTTCAGTATATATTCCTTCGCCAAGTTTCCTGATATATTCCTTATGCTCCCCAGACGAATTATATATGCCTGCAAAATCTGAATAAAATTTTTCATCTATCTTTTGGAGTATCCCGATGTTTTTTCTGCTTTTTTCCAGTGAATATATTTCTTCAATATCTGCATAAGTTATCATTTTGCTTAAGCTAAATTTTCTTAAATTTTGCGGTTTTTAAAAATTTTATAATATTGTGTTTATTTGCATGCATTGCTCTGTCATTAGAAATGTAATGTGCCGCGGATGCGTTTGCGAGGATTAATTTTTCTTTTTCTTCAAAATTTTCAATTTCTCCGAATACAAATCCGGAATTGAATGTATCCCCTGCACCTGTAAGTCGCCGGACATTAACCTCAAAGGCATTTGCTTTTGCAATTGTCCTGCCTTTTTCAATTATGGATGAAAAATCAGAGGTATGATATAAAATTTTGGTTTTTCCCTTAAAATCATTCAGTTTATAACTCTCAAATTCCTCTTCATTAACGCTCAAAAAATCAACAAAAGGCAAAATTTCCCTCATTTCTTCAGCGACTTTATCAATATTGTTTCCTTTCTTTATTTTTGGTGCTGGGTCTCCGGGGTCAAAGAATGTCCTGACATTATTGCGTTTTGAAAATTTGAAAATTTCGTCTGCAAGTTCTGTTCCATTTTCATTTAATGCCCAGTCAGAGATTGCCACAATTTCCGACTTTTTAATCATATCAAAGTCATCTTCTGTTAAATCATAAATTTCAAAATATTTCAATTCACCTGGGTCACTCAGCATTATGTTTTTGTTTGCTGTTTCAATCGCACAGGTTGTTGCTAAATTTCCGTCTGTTTTTATGTGCGAAATGTCTAAATTTTTAAGCAAATTTTTTGATTTGAAATTTTTAAGCAAAGCAAATCCAATATTGCTTGTTTTTGCAATTATTGGTGAATTGATTCCGAGCGATGCGAGGGCAAATGCAGAATTCGTTGCCTTTCCGCCTTCTTTAACAGTGTTTTTGGTTTCCAGATGTGCTGAATGTCCAAAATCATCTAAATTTCCTTCAAATTTTGCGAGTATGTCTATACAAAAATGGGGCATAAAAACAGCATATTTGCCTGTTCTGTCCGCAGATTTTATTTTTTTGCACAACAATGTTAAATTTTCAACCTCATCACTCATAAGTTTCATCATTTTAAACACATTGAAATCATTTTCAGATAATCCTGTATCATCATAGGTTGTTGATATATATAATGATGTAAAAATTAGTAAAAAAGTAAATATATAATAAATCTGCTCGGACGCTCACTTCTTTTCACTCTTAAACATTTCTGAAATGGGCCAGCACCCAAAAATTTAAATGCAAAAATTTATGATGGTGCTAAATGAGTGAGATTAGAATAAAAAAATAACTAAAATTTACTCATTCAAACACGCCAGCGGCGTGCGATTTAAGTTGGCTGAGTAATTACCTTTGAAATTTTATCACCCGTTTGAATTTATGCACATTCCGAATTTAAATCTAACATAATTAAATTATATTTTGCTTATTCTTCTAGCCTTTCTTTTAAAATCTTCAAGTAATTCGTCTGTTTTTTCAAAGTTACTCCTTAATTCTCCATATTCGATCTTATCAGGATCAATTATTTTCTTTTCTATTAAGAGTTTCTTAATATCTGCTTTTTCCATTTTACTATTTTATTTTAATTTATCAATTATTTTTTTAATTTATCAATTATTTTTTTAATTTATTACTCATCTTTCAAAGTTATTACTCATCTTTCAAAGTTATTAGATTTTTGAGTTACTAATTTGTTTTCATACCCTTTACCTACACCGTTTTGCTCTATTTTATTTTTCCAATTTTCTTGCCACCAACAAAATTTAATTAAAACATTTAGATACAATACTTATTTTTCTTATTTTTTTAAATTCTTGCCA
>MNZY01000048.1:3695-7914 GCA_001873845.1 Candidatus Altarchaeum sp. CG2_30_32_3053
TTCTTGCCACTAATTTATTTATATATAATCATAATATATAATATAAAATGGCAGAATAAAATGGATATAACAAATATTCAAAAAATAAAACCCTATGTTGAGAAAAAGAAAAGTAATGGAAATGTTTATTATCAATTGGTAAGGAAGGCATGGATAAATGGAACTTCAAAGAGAGTATGGAACAAATATCTTGGTACAGGGAAGACAATCGAAAAAGTTTATGACGAATATGAAAAATGTACCTCTCTAAAATTCAACAGTTTTGAATATGGAAGAACTGCAGCATTGATGAAAATAGCTGAAGAGCTAAACTTTGTAGAGATTGTAAACAAACACACAATTAAAAAGAGAATAAATGGGCTGACTGTTGGTGAATATATGTTATTGATTATTATTAGCAGAGCATCTGAGCCATTAAGTAAAAACAAAATCTCTGCTTGGTTTGATGAATCTTTTATCAGTATAATATGGTCTTTTCCACATAAACTGAACACTCAAAATTTTACAAACCACATGGAATATCTTACAGATGAGGTGATGCAGAAAATAGAGGATGATATTGGAAAGTCACTTGTAGATAAAGGAGTATATCCTACACATCTTTATATAGATGCCACAAATTTTGTCACATATATGAAATGCAAAAAATTAGCAGCAAAAGGAGAATCCAAACAAAAAAGAAATGATAAAAATATTGTGGGCCTTGCACTTGCGACAAGTGATGAAAACATACCATTATTTCACGAAGCATATCCGGGAAACATGCAAGATGCAAAGGTTTTTAGCGAAATGTTTGATAAGATAGTTAGAAGATTACAAGTACTTGGAGTTCAAAATCAAAAGGAGAAGATCATTGCTGTATTTGATTGTGGCTGCAATTCATCAAAAAATGTAAAAAAAGCAATAACAGAAGTTAACATAGTAGGAACATTGAAAAGCAACCAGGTCAGTGAGTTATATAACATTCCACTTGAAAAATATGAATTTCTTTACAAAGACAATGATGGGCACGAAATTAAAGGACATAGAACAAAGAAAAAATTATTTGGTGAGGTGTTCTTGTTTAGCTGGAATAATGTACCTGGAAATGATAGTGAACGACTCATAAGATTTTTGAAATACGACATAAAAATTGAGTGGTTGGAAAATGCTGAAATTAAAAAGAGTAATGATAACAAAGCCATAACTATTACAAACGAGAGCAACACACTTACAATCAAACTTAATAAGGAAGAAAATAAAGCTATATTATGTATCAATGGTAAAGAAACTCATGAATATATCTTAAAAGAAGAGGGTGATAATATAAATATATACTATGAAATGGACTTCACTATAGTTATGAGGTCTCATCCCGGAAGTTACGAAAAGCAGAGAAAGACTTATGAAGATGAGAAGAAAGAAATACTTGAAGGTCTTGAAAAAATAAAGAAATCTGTTGAAAGAGAAGGCAAAGGAAGAAGAATGGGCATAACGAGTGCAGAAATTGTATCTGCAAAGGTTATAGGTAAGAGGTATAAAAAAGCATTTTGGTTTGAATGTAAGATAAAAGATGAAAAACAAATATGTGAATACGGAACTAATGTTGAGAAAGAGAAAGAACTATATTTAATGTTTGGAAAGAAACCAATATTTACAGACAAACATGAGTGGAGTTCGGAGAATATTGTAAAAACATACGGTCAAAAAGATTTTGTTGAAAAAGATTTCCACTGGTTGAAAGATGTTCTTTTGATCCCTATTCCACCAATATATCTTCAGGACGATGATCATATCAAAGTCCACATATTTCTTTGCGTTATGGGGTTGGTATTTTATAGGTATTTGATGTGGAAATCAAATAAACTGGATGAGAAATTATCAGGAACAAAAGTCATTGAGACACTAGAAAAAATAAGGGTTGTGTTGTCACAGCGGGATGATAAAAATGTAACACTTAAATTTGAAGAAATGAGTATTGATCAAATAAGATTATTTTCTACGCTTAACCTTGGAGAAGTTTTAAAAAATGTAAACATTTAATAACTTTGAAGTTTAATTGATTAATGTTAATTATAGTAAATTTGCTAACTTTTTGCACCGTTATCAAATTTACGAGTATAGTCATTTTACTGCAAAAAGTCAGTAAAATGACTATAATTAATGTTGGTGGCAAGAAAAAACAGCGTCGGCAATACTCATTTTTCAATAACTTTGAAAGATGGGTAGTAATAATAATGCCCACAGATTCTTTCTTCGGGCAGTACTTTTCTCCCGATTAGAAAATCTTTAAAATTATTTATTTATCTACAATCTTAATATTTAGATGTTTGTGAATATTTAGATGTTTGGTTTGTTTGTGTTTATGATCTGTGTTATTTGCGGAGGTAGCAAAGTGGCTATGCAACCGGCTGCAGACCGGCTTACGGGGGTTCGAATCCCTTCCTCCGCTTAAAATGCCAAAATACCTAAATTTTGAAAATTTCTTAAAATTTCATTTCAAAGATTTCATTTCAAAGAAATCAATCGCAACCTTCTCAAAATCATATCCAAAAATTTTGAATAAAGCGAAGGATTGAAGTCAAGTCGTTTTTTGTTTTTACATTTGCTCTGAAATATATTCCTCGCCACATTTTTTCCCGATCTTTCGGCAAACATTGCTGATGCAGGATAATTTCCGATATTTAAATAATAACAGGAGTCTCCTATAGCACAAACATCATTTAAAATTTTTCTTCTCCCATTCTCGTCTCTTATCCATGCCTCTCCAAAATCATTGCAAATCAATATATTTTTTTCTGTTTCAAAAGCATATCCGTCAATTACAGGTAAATTTTGTTTTACTCCCGCGGCAAATACAATTGTCTCGGACGGAACATAAAAATTTTCTTTTGTTTCTATATTGTCGCAAAACAATTTATTTTGTTCAAATTTATATGCCCTCGTTAGTGTATAGACATGGACATTCCGCAAATCTAAAATTTTACCAGTAATTTTCCTGTATAATGGCTTTCCGGTTAAAAGCGCCAGCATTATATCTAACTCAAACTCAATTAAAGATACATTAAATTTTTTTGATAAATTTACTGACATTTCAAAGCCAATAGGTCCTGCTCCGATAATTGCAACATTTTTTGAGTCCTTTAAATTTTCCTTTACCTTTTTAAAATCATAAAAGCTGTTAAATGCGGTAATTTTTTCTTTAACTGACTCCGCACATTCAATTCTCGGAAGTTTTGCTTTTGAGCCGGTTGCAATAATCAGTTTGTTATAATTGTATTTTCCCTTTTTCCCAGTAATTTCTTTTTTTTGGGTATCTACGGTTTCAATTTCGTCTTCTATCCAATGAACATTTATGCCTTTCTCTTTTATAAAATCCCTTACCTGGACGATGACCTTTTCATCTTTATCCTTCACAATGTACGAATCCATAAGCCATTTTTTTGTCATAAAGTTCTCTTTTGAGAGCCATAAAATTTCAGTGTTTTTGTCTTTATTCTGCCTTTTTAATTCTTCCATAAATTTAAAGCCAGCGTATCCTGCTCCAATCAAAACAATTTTTTCCACTTTATTATAGTTTGTTATAATTTGTTATAATTTATCAAAACCAAGATAATTATGTATGGAATGAAAAATAACAAAGTATTCATTATTTTTATTGTTTTTTTATTGTTCAAATTTAAATTGATAATAACTTTTAGTAAAATTGTAAAATTGTAAAATTTTGCGACAGTAGCTCAGCCCGGGAGAGCACTCGGCTGAAGACCGAGGTGTCGGGTGTTCAAACCACCCCTGTCGCATATTTAAACTTATATCGGGATTTAAATTGTCCCCTATAGTTATAATTCCTGATGGTTCGCTATATTCGCCTGACAGATTGTAAGAAAACTAAAATTTCTGTTTTGGCTCATATTTTCAAATCAGTGATGACCTGCGAAAATTTTAAGGTTAAAATTTGAGCTGTGACCCATTAGCACAATGAAATTTTTGTTTAAATTTTTCTATTTAAATTTTTCTATTATTAATTTACTCTACATGACAACTTTTTGTTCGTGAGTTGATCAATTTGTATACAATTTTGCAAAATTTATTAAAAATTAGTAAAACATTGAATTATTTGTTTTAGAAATAATTGGTTTTGTTGAAATGCGTGTCTAAAAAATAAAAAAGATACGCTTTTTTCTGTTTTTAAAGCAGATATTCTTCAATTTTTTATAGAACTAAATCTAACAGCAAATAA
>MNZY01000179.1 GCA_001873845.1 Candidatus Altarchaeum sp. CG2_30_32_3053
TATGTGCTACTCATTCTTCTATTTTTAATTTGGTTGGTGTTGTTATGGAAAGGAAAATGAAGATATGTTTATTTATAGCTATAATAATTTCATTGTTAATGATTGGTTTCTTAATGAATTATGTAAAAGAGAGCGAGGACACAGAGATAAATGTATCATATTCAGAAAAACTTCAAATAAATACTGAAGTTCATTTTGAAGTAGGAAAGGAGTTTAGATATGAAAGTATAGAAACCATAGATGGAAAGAGATATGCAAATCGTTTATCAACGTATACAATAGAGAGTATAGAGGAAATAGACAAGAAAACATGTTATGTATTACATCTAAAGTGGAACGCAACGATTTATCAACCATCTGAATATAACATGGAAGTGGAGAATATAATTTATCATGAAATTAATACAGGTGAGATAATTAAAGTTATTTTGAATACCGATGAACCGCTGTCTGCTCAAACTGTGATTTTTGGCAAAGAAGCAGAGCGCGAACTGATAGAAACTAACGATCTGCTGTTTGCTCCTTGGATGTTAAATCTTAGCGATAAGTTTACATATGAAGGCTTATATATAGCTAGAGTTATTGGAAAGGAGCGGATAAATGGAGAGAGCACTTTTAAGATTGAAATAGTATCTAGCGATCGTACGATTTATATGTGGATTTCTATTGAAAAGAGTATACCACTAAAACAAGAATTTCATATAGAAAATATTATTGCTGTAAAAAAATTGACTTTATGATATAGAAACATATATGAGAAAAATGGTGCCCCAGAAGAAACTCTCACTCCGCTACGCTCCGTTCGGGGCGCTATCGCCCTCGTCTAACAAAGGGTATCCGCGGCGGGCTATCGCCCTTGCACTCCGTGAAATTGCCCTATCAGGTAACTTCTGATACCTTTATTCCGTTAGGCGAAATTTATTCGGGAGCATTTAAGATAGTTTTTATATTTATCAGTAGTTCCGAATGAAATGTTTTCATTAACAAATTTTGGTGCTCATCCCTTTAAATTGGGATAATTTGGTTATGTAGCATATGAAAGTAGGCCACTTTTATTCTTGTGAATTATTAATTAAATTTTGTGGATTAAATAAAAATTTTAATATCTGATATTTTTGATTACAAAATTGATTTTTTTTACATTAT
>MNZY01000021.1 GCA_001873845.1 Candidatus Altarchaeum sp. CG2_30_32_3053
ATTAAATTCATTGCTTTTTTTGGAAATTTTTTTAAATTAACGCTTTTAATGCATATAATTCCAAATAATTTTTAATATTTTTAAATTGTTAAATTTTATGAATACAATCATTTATTTTATCATAGCAAATGTGTTCGGAACTACTGTTCATATATTTACTCTTCAAATCATAATATATAATATTGATGTTCAAAATAAATAATCAAAAGTTGAAAAATTCACTATAATCAAAATTTAAAAGGTCAGTAAAATGTTAGGTTTAGGTATTGAAAATTACATGGATGTAGTAATTGCTTTAATTATAATAGCAATATCTGCAATTTTTACAAAGCTGGTAAATTTCATTCTTGAAAAAGTTGTCGCAAAATGGGCCGAAGAGACAAAGACGACACTTGATGATGAAATTTTGAAGGCAATAAAATTACCCGTATTTCTTATGATCTTCTTTATCGGAATATATTTTGCATTGATGCAATTAAATGTGCTTTCAGAATATTATACTGAAATTCAAAAAATTTTTACATGCATCTTTATTTTAATTATCACTCTGTTTGTCACAAGAATAGTTAAGGGGATTTTTAAATGGTATAGTGCTGATTTTGCTTTAAAAACAAACACAAAAATTGATGAGCATTCTTTACCAATATTAAAAAAAATAATTATCGGATTTGTGTATGCGATTGCCATAGTATATATTTTAACTGTGATCTTTGGGGTTAACAATATTACTCCCCTTATAGCAGGTTTAGGAATTGCTGGACTGGCAGTTGCTTTAGCTTTGCAAGATCCATTATCAAACTTCTTTGCAGGTGTTTTTATTGTTGCAGATCGTCGTATAATGTTTGGTGAATATATAGAACTGGAAAATGGAATGAAGGGCTATGTTGAAGATATCGGATGGAGAACTGTTCGCATTAAGACACTGGAAAATAATCATATTGTAATTCCTAATTTAAAATTATCACAAAGTATATTTACAAACTACTATATTCTTAAAAAGGAGATGTCAGTAATTCTGGCTTGCGGGGTTTCGTATAATTCTGATCTTGAAAAAGTTGAAAAAATAACTATTGAAGTAGCAAAGGAAATACAGCAAAATGTTCAGGGGGCAGTTAAAAATTTTGAACCATTCATTAGATATAATACTTATGGCGATTCAAATATAAATTTCAGTATAATTTTAAGGGTTGAGAAATTTGTAGACCAGTATTTCGTTGTTCATGAATTCATTAAAAAATTAAAACAGAGGTATGATAAAGAATGCATAGAAATTTCATTTCCTGTTAGAAACATATATTTTAAAAATGAGAAACAATGAAAGAGAAAAACAATGAAAGAAGAACGACGATTGATTATCGTGGCAAATCGTTTGCTGGTAGCAATAAATAACAGCAGAAATAATAACTGGAAAAATTCAAATTTCATCCAAAGTCCCGGCGGTCTGGTTTCAGGATTAAAGACATATTTGGAGGGCAAACATGAAGCATTTGATGATTATGTATGGGTTGGACAGACAGGAATTACATTAAGAGATGAAGAAAAGAAGCAAATTAAAAGGAAACTTAAAAAATTTATGTGCCACCCAGTTTTTCTGCCTGAAAAAAGCATGGAAAATTTTTATAACGGATTTTGCAATAGCGTATTATGGCCATTGTTTCATTACTTTCCTTCCAATGTAAAATATAACGAGAATTATTGGAAGTTTTACAAAGATGTAAATAAAATTTTTTGCGATGCATTGATGGAAATTTTAAGGGAAGGAGACATCGTCTGGATACATGACTATCATTTGATGCTTCTCCCAATGATGATGAGAACAAAAATAAAAAACATTTCTATTGGCTTTTTTCTACATATTCCTTTTCCTTCTTATGAATTATTTCGCCTTCTCCCGAGAAAATGGCAGAGAGAGATACTTGAAGGAATGATAGGAGCAGATATTATTGGCTTTCACACGCACGGATATGTTCAGCATTTCTTAAGGTCAATTCTCTGTATTCTTGGTTATGACCATGAAATGGGAAAAATTTATGGCGACAGATATATTAAAGCAGATGTATTTCCGATGGGCATTGACTTTAACAAATTTAACATGTCTATTGACAACATGAATGTAAAGGAAAATTTTGGAAAAATTAAAACAACCTTGAAAAAATTTAAAATTATTTTATCAATTGACCGCCTGGATTATACAAAAGGCATAATTAATCGTTTGCAGGGATATGAATTATTTTTGGAGAAAAATCAGCAATGGCACAATAAAGTTGTTCTTGTTCTGGTTTTAGTTCCTTCCCGTGTCGGGGTTGAGCATTATCAGACGATGAAAAGACAGATTGACGAATATATCGGAAAGATAAACGGAAAATTTGGAAAAATTGAATGGACTCCGATAAATTATCAGTTCACTTCACTTCCCTTTGAGATACTTGCGGCTTATTACGCAATTAGCGATGTTGCCCTGATAACTCCATTGAGAGACGGGATGAACTTAATCGCAAAGGAATATGTTGCCACAAGAAGTGATGAAAAAGGTGTTTTAATTTTGAGTGAGATGGCAGGAGCGTCAAAAGAACTCGGAGAGGCAATTATTATAAATCCAAACTCCATTGAAGAAATAGCTGACGCATTAAAGCAGTCATTAGAGATGCCAGTGGAAGAACAAATCAGACGCAATAAAATTATGCGGGACAGATTGAGAAGGTATGATATAATTAAATGGGGCAACGATTTTATTTCAGAGTTGTTATCTATGAAGGAAGAACAGAAAGGTCTTGAAATGAGATTGCTGAAGAAGAGCGATGAAGGACTAATGATAAAGGACTACATTAATGCAGACAAGCGACTTATATTTTTGGATTACGATGGAACTTTGGTTCCTTTTACAGACCGTCCTGAAAATGCAACTCCTAACGATGAAATTTTAGAAATTTTAAGGAAATTTTCAAATGATGACAAAAATTATGTAATAATTATAAGTGGCAGGGACAGGAAAACGCTTCGGGAATGGTTTGGAAATTTTAATATTGGATTTATAGCAGAGCACGGTGTCTATATAAAAGAAAAAAGTAAGGAATGGAGACCGATTAGAAAATTAGATATAAAATGGAAATCAAAAATAATTTCCATATTTCAAGATTATGTAGACAGGGTTCCTTATTCTTTTATTGAAGAAAAGGATTTTTCATTGGTATGGCATTACAGAAAAAGCGATCCGGAACTGGCATCCCAAAAGGCAAAGGAACTTATGGATGAAATAATAAATTTCACGGCAAACATGGATGTTCAGGTTTTACAGGGAAAAAAAGTAATTGAAATCAGGAACGGGGGCGTAAATAAAGGCAGTGCGGCAATGCAATTTATGAAAGAAGATTATGATTTTGTATTGGCAATAGGTGATGACTGGACAGATGAGGACTTATTTAGAATTCTTCCGAAGGATGCATATACTATCAGAGTTGGAATGTTCCTATCTTATGCAAGATTTAATCTGCATAATCATCTTGAAGTTGTGGAATTACTTAAGAAATTATAGTATGTATTGAATTTATTAACATTTGATGGTTAAATTTATCTTGAGAATGTCAGATTTATTTTATATTATTTTATATGATTAATAATTTATAATATAAATAGCAATATCTTGAGAATGTCAAATTATTGAAACTTTGCATTTCAATATCTCCTCACTTCGTTCGCAGATAGTGAAACTTTGAGTTTCAATATCTCCTCGCTTACGCTCGCGGATAGAGGTAAAATAAAGGTAAAAATTTCACCTTTAATCACGGCTAATCTGACAAACTCAATTTAATATCAAAAATTAATTATATAAAAATAAAGTTGGACTGCGTAAGTACTAATAATTTTTAAGCAGATTTTTAAAATTTAAATTACTTCCTAATTATCCCAATTTAACGGGGTGAGCACCGATTTTTGTAATAAATTTTCAAAATGCAAAACTTGAATTATTTATTTAATATCAGTAGTTCCGAATGAAATGTTTTCATTAACAAATTTTGATATTTTAAGCACATTTTCAATAACATTTTCAATAACATTAACACAATTGTTTATTAAATTCGTTGCTTTTCGTGGAAATTTATTTAAATTAACACTTTTAATGCATATAATTCCAAATATAGTGAATTTATCTACATTTTACACTCAATTTAGTATTTATTAAGTTGCTTGAATGGTGTAAAAAATTAGCAAACCGACTATAATTTTTAATATATTTTAAATCATTATAAATTATAGTTAAAA
>MNZY01000020.1 GCA_001873845.1 Candidatus Altarchaeum sp. CG2_30_32_3053
TTTCGTTTGGACACGCCTGATTGTGATCTGTTCGCTTTCGACCGCGTTTTTTTTATTTTGGTTTTCCATCATTTTCAAATATTTATAAAAATATTAAAAATATTAGTAAAAAAACAAATATATAATTATCCCAATTTTAGTGGGTCAGCACCAAATATTTTGGTTATTTAGGTGTCCCGAAGCCAATTGCGTATAACGGTTTGCGGACATACGAAGTTCGCATATATTAACCTTTAAGGATTGGCAATAAAATAAGTGCTCCTAAAAGTACAAAAATCCAACCAACTAAAAATGCTATAGGTACAATCATAGCATAATCACTTGCTGCCCGCTTTACAGGAGGTGATATACGAGGATTAATGCGACCACGGATCAAGTTTCGAAGATCGTCATCACCTTTAACTAGTTCGTCTGCATCCAATTGTCATCTCTTGTAATAAAACTGAGATAATCGTATCATTTGTAACCAAGCTATTGAAAAAACTATTCCAATGAAGGCAACCCCTATTACAACAGGAAATAAGCGTTCCTTTAATGCAAATGAGAGGATTCCTAACAGAGCAGTACTTGCATAGAGCATCGATGCATAGCGTGTCCACATTAACTCTGCCTCTTTCGCTGCCAAGTTGGTCAGTAAAGTAAGAATCGATATTTTATCAACCATTGTTAAATCTCCTTCATTAAGCGGATTTCATATAACGTCTTGCGGATAAAAGAAGCCCAGCACTAATTTTCAAATCAACAGCAATTACCTTTGTTCAATCTTAACAACCGTTTTAAGCTATCAGCCAACCCCACACCATTGAAAAAATTAGTGCTGGGTTTGGGCGAAGCATAGCAAAGCCTTTTATCCGCTGTTATACGCAGCGAACAAAGTGAGCGTAGTCGGCGAAGGGGGGTCACTATTTTCTTTTAGCCTCTCTTGCTCTATATTCTGCTTTCGCTTCCCTTTCCTTAATCCCTTTCTCTATCCAACGAACACCAAATAGGTAGTGCATTGATATTCCAATTCCCCAACCTATAAGTGGATAAAAGAACCAGATAGCCTTTGGAGAATATATGAGGTTAATAGCTATCAACATGATGTTAACCAGCACGTACACTACCAGATGAACTGAAAAACCTCTTTTCTCCTCCTCCGGCACTATTTCTCTATATGCTTTTTTGTATTCCTCTAACGCAATTTCTTCTACCATATTTTCTTCACCTCCTTTCATAGATTATATTTTGCTTTATATTTTTATACAACTCCAAGCCGATTGCGTATAACGTTAGGGATATACGAAGTTTTTCTGGAACGAAGTGAAAGAAAAATTTGGGTGAAGCCCGAGCTGAGGGCTGAACCGTATATCCCTTGTTATACGCCCCGACGACTGAAAGGAAGAGAGCGCAGCGTGGCACGAAGCGTAGCGGAGTGAGTTCAAAAAATATTTTTCGTTCTTGTTAGTCATGATAGGCTTTCTTCATTTCTTATAAATTTGATTTTTTCCGTTTTGAAAAATGAAAGAGGGGTTAGGGGTGAATTTCATTTTTCAAAACGCCATATTTTTTAACTATTCCAGTAATCCAATAAATTCTTTATTGCTACTTTAAATAAATCAGGTGCTTTAATTCCCAAAACCAATTTTCCGTTTTCATTTAATAAGAATCCTACTTCAATTTCAATAATTTTTTCTTCGGTACTTCCATATAAAACAACTGTACGAATAATTTTAAATTTTGGATAATTTGGTTTTATGTAAGAATTTTCTATTGCATCAAAATTATTTAATTCTTCAATTCCATTAGCCCTGAACTTATATTTCTTTCCTTCTATATTTATTATCTCGCTTTTATCAAAATCAATTAAGATTAAATCAGGGATATGGACGATTTGATTTTTGTCTCCATTTTTATATTTTTCACGATCTTGATATTTTTCAAGCGGGATAGGTTCACCACTTTTAGTTATAAAATATCCTTTTTCACAGCCTGCATGATTTTCAAATAATGAATTTCCTTTTGTAAAATTTTCAACAACCAAATGAATAAAAATTGTTCCAAGTTTTTCGCCTTCTTTTTCATAATGCCAATAAGAATCTTTAATTTTTGGAGCAACTCTTTGTAATCCGTCAAATTCAATGTTTAACTTTGAAGCGATTTGTACAAATTTATTGTTTCCTTTTATATGTCTTTGACTCAAGCCATGTTCTGTAATAACAAGTTTTTTATCCCAACCAAGTTTTCTTAATGAAGCACAAATTAAACTTAATGCTCCAATATTTGGATCGTGTGATAAACTATCTGACTTAAATAAACGACCAGAAACTTCAATCTTATCATTTGTTTTATTGATTAAAATAGGAACATTCCCTTTTGGTGGTCTTCTCATTGAATTTTTAAAATCTATGAGTTCATCTACCGTTTTAAATGGAGTATGATTTTTTGGATCAAGTTTTTTCCCCATTATCTCAACTCCTAATGTAAGAAGACATTTTGTTCCAAAAATATTAGTTTGAGTTTGGCTTTCTTTTTGTTTAATTTGTAAACTATAAAGCATTACTTTTTTTATATCAGTATAGAAAAAATCAATATAAACAAATTTTGAAGCTCTTTGAAAAATACCAGTATTTCTACTTTCTGCGTCATCTGTTTTTGTTTCTTCTATTCCATAAACTGGAGTATCTTCAATTTTCGGTTCATTTTCTTGATAGAAAATTAAAAAATCTACAAAACTAGATTGTCCACTTATAGTTTTTATAAAAATTTGATTTATTTTATTTGATTTAAAACCAACAACTTCATAGGTAAATGAAAAATCGTTATTATTATTTAGAATTGGTAAAATTCTAATCGTATCAATAAAACAAGGGATTTCATTATCTTTTGAAAACTTAAATAAAATGTTATGAATAACATCTCTTTTTGGTCTTTCTTCTGTTAGTATCCAAAGATTTTTAGTCATTTTGTACCTTTTTAAAAATTAAAATATATTGATGTATTTGGTTTGATACATACGCATAAGGGTAACCATAGGGATATAAATTTACTCCTTGGTCTGCCCAAATTTTAGTTCCTAGGTATGATATGTTTTCTATGCTTGATAAATCTCTTATTAAATCAGCATGGAGTAAATTAAGTTCATTATCTTTTGGTTGCATATCTTTAATAAATACTACTATATGACCTTTGTTTTTTAGTAGTTTTGATGAATTAACAATACTTTCTTTAAAAATATCTCTAAATTTATCCCAACTCATATTACCCAAATCATTTGATAGTGTAGTAAATGGGGTTGCTGATGTATCTTTGCCATTTTTTACAGCTTCACCTGTTTTTGGTCTAGCCATCATATCACCATAGGGGGGGTCAATCAGAATAAGTGAAAATTTATTATTTCCTATTTCATTTTTTAATAAGGTAGGATTTTTTAAAATTTCAATAGAATCTCCAATAATTGTGGTTTGCTCTTTTAGGTTCAAGTATTTGCTTGCTTCTTTATATGCTTCAACATATTTTTTCTCTAAATCAATTCCTATTGCTTTTCTGTTAGATAAAGAAGAACCTAATAAAGTTCCTCCTACTCCCATAAAATAATCTAAGACTAATTCGTTTTCTTTTGTAAAAAATCTGATGATTTCTTCCATTAATTGTGGTGGTTTTGGGGAAGGATGTATTTTCCTAATATGGTGAGCAAATGAATCATCTCCGTTTGTTGTATATCTTGTATTTATTACAGAGTTTAAAAAGAAAGTCCATTCCCCACCAGACAAATCATTTAATGGATTTTTTAGATGATATTTTTTACCGTTGCTAGTCTGAATAACATTTTTTGATTCTCCAATAATCATTGCATTATCAATATCATCTCTAACCCATTTCGGTAATTTTTTTATTTCAACCTCACTTAAAATTTCCTTTGCGGGAAAACTTATTTTCTTGTTATCATTTTTAACAATCCTGTTTTTATTGCTATATTCTTTTAGCTTGTTTTTTATGAATTCAGAGGTAGATATTTCAAGATCGTTTAAAATATCGTCTTGGAACTTATCCAAGCCTTTCTTTTTTATCAACTCCAATATTTTTTTATTATCAATCATTGTCATAATTACCTCTTTGTTATAAAAAATAAAAATTCATTTAAACTGTGTTTTACTTCACCCTTTGTGTGCTTATACCTTCTATAAGGAATTTTTTTTAACATGTATGTACTTTTAATTCCGTTTTCAGTTAAAACATTTGTTATTTCTTCTTCGCTCATTAAACCCTCGGAACTGTAACTTACAATAATGTATTTAAAGTTTGCATTTTTGATTAACTTTGAAAATTCATCTAAAACTTTCCCTTTTACACAATATTTAGATTTTACTTCATTGTAAGGTCTTAAACCAGTCTTTCCATAAATCTCAGGATTATCATACTTAGAGATAGTTTCTAAAACATGATAGTTTGGTAAATATTGCCTTGAATTATAAGGAGGGTCTATATAAAGAATATCGCCTTTTAATTCTGTTATTAAAATATTTGAATCTTTGTTGAATGATTTGTTTTGTTTTCCGTTATTTATAATTTCAAAATGTTTTAGTTCTATTTTTTTGAAAGCTCTTTTGTCCCAGTGTTTAAGATATGCACCAAATGTTCCTGCGATATTTGAAACAAAAGGAACAGCTTCTATAAGACACGCAATTAAATAATAATATTCATTTTCTTCAATTAACTTATCATTTTTCCATTCTTCAATTTTTTGACGAATAAAATCAATCTTTAAAGCATTATCTTTACTAAAATATGATCTATCATGATTATGATTAGGAGTATAGTTGTTGAATATGAACGGTTCTGATTTTAAATCTTCAATTTTTGGTTCAAATTCGTTTAAATATTTTAAAGGATCATCAATTTTGTTTTTTTTCAAACTGCTAAAATTTGGCTTGATGTTATTTTCAATAGTAGCTTTCTGTAATACAAATGAGAAATGCAATAAATCGTTTGAAGTAATTGCGAAATCTTTTTTAAAAAATCTCGCTACATTTGTAGTTCCTGAAAAAATATCACAAAAAGATGTTGCACCTGTGCAATTATTTTTAATCATCTCTCTGATGTCTTCCAATAAATTTACTTTTGAACCAATGAATCTCATGATTGCACCCTTTATAAATTAAAACTTACCTGTATTATAAAGATTTCTTTTATAATTTAAATCGTTTTCGGAACGAAGTGGAGAAAACACCATATTATCCCCCTCTTTAAATAAAGAAAAAATCAAATTTATTCCCCTTTGAAAGCCTATCATTCCTTATTCTCGTTAGAAAAATATTTTTTGAATTGCGTATAACGTTAGGGATATACGAAGTTTTTCTGGAACGAAGTGAAAGAAAAATTTGGGTGAAGCCCGAGCTGAGGGCTGAACCGTATATCCCTTGTATACGCCCCGACGACTGAAAGGAGGAGAGCGCAGCGTGGTCGAGCGGAGTGAAACGGAGCGAAGAAGTTGATTTAGAGGCACAACTATTTACCATATTTATCAATAAGAAAACCCAACGCAGATCCAAGGATTAAAGTCATAATAAAAATTGGAATTAGTGAAAATGGTTCTTTCCAGCCAATAAGCATAGCGGAAGGTAATAAAACCATGAATGGGATGATTACTCCTTTTGCAACACTTTTTATTTTAATGTTTGTTGTTGCAATCAAAAAACCAGATATGACCCAAAGTAAAAATGCTGACAAATTTGCATCCCATGTTAATTTTTGAAGAACCATTGGAATAACATCAATTATTCCAGCAATTATTCCAAGTAAAATTCCAAGTTGGGTTTTCTTCATAGTCATAATTATAAGATTAATTTGTTAGAATATAAATAGTTTTCTCTAAGTGCTTCTAAATCAATTGCGTATAACTTCGGTATATCCGACATTAATGTCGTATATTCATACATTTTAGGGTTATATCCGAAACTTACGTCGCATATATCACCCTCTGGCAGACTGCTAATCTTCATCCCCTTCCACCTCCTTTATCATATCTGATTTTTTCATTTTAAACATTAAATTAACTTAATAATTAAACTTAGTTAACTAAGTATATATAATAATTAAGCATCAATTTAATTTCAAACACCAACAATTAATTCTACAGATAAAAGGATACGTTTTTTGTAATTTGTT
>MNZY01000023.1 GCA_001873845.1 Candidatus Altarchaeum sp. CG2_30_32_3053
TTAATTTGTGAGATATTTTTTAAAAATCTGCTTAAAAATTAAAATTGGATATTATAAATTTAATTTTAAACATTACAAGACCTACACAAAACAAATATGAATTCTTGACTTTTTATGTTCATTTACAAAATAATATAAGTAAGTCCTATAACTTATAAAAATATTAGTAAAAAAAAAAACAAATATAATAATTATCCCAATTTTAGTGGGCCAGCACCAAAAATTCACTATATTTCCCAAAAAAATGAAAAATTTAGATGACCAAAAACTAAAATTTTTTATTGCGTATGAAACAACAACAGGAAGAGATATAGCAGAACATTTAAAAAACTTTTTTTACAAATGGAATAAGCAGATTCCAAAAAATTTTAGTGTAGAAGCATTTGTTGATTTAGATATACCATCAGGAGAGGATAATGAAAGAAAGTACAGATATGAGAAAATAAAAGAAACAGATTATTTCATTCTTATTCTCACTCCAACCGCGTGGGAAATAAGTCAGGAGTTAAAAGAAGAAACTGCGGCAGCAAAAGAAATGGGTAAAAAAATATTAATCGTAGAAATGTCCGGATCTATTATTCCAAAAGAATTGGCATATATTCACCGATTGTCGAAATATCCTTTTGAAAAAAAAGAGGAAGTAACAAGCAAAATTGGCGCGATTCTTCCTTGCTTATACGAAAATCGCGTGCAAGGCAATCAAAAAGTAAATCTTGTGGAAGAATCTGCGTTTGTAAAAAATATTGGAGAGATAATCAATAAAAATAAGAGAATTTACTTTTATTCTCCCGTGGCTCCTGTTAGTTGCTTAAGTTATGGGTATATGGATAAAGTTGTAAAATTGCTTGACAATACAATAAAAAATGATAAAAACATCTTTCTCTTATTTTGTTTGAATCCAACAATAGAAAAAATGAATAATATGCTAACATCAGATAATCCAAATAAGGACTTGTTAAAGGATATACTGTTAAAAGATATGAATATGTTGCTTGGAAAACCTTATGTAAAATTAATTGTTCCTTTCGGAAGTATTTTACAAACACCATCTATAGATGAAGGAATTGTTTTTGGTGAAAATTCAAATGAAGCGATAATATGGTGGAAACCCACAAGTAAAGATAAAATATATGTGCAAAATGTGCATAATTCAGAAACAATCATAACAATCATGGAACTTTTTAATAGAAATTATAATGACGAATTATCATTAAAAGAAACGCTTTTAAAATTTTCAGAAATTTTTAAATTATTTAATTTTAAAAACTAAATTTGTAATTAAATTTAATATTTTGTAATTAAAATGACTATCATTCAAGAAGAATCTGGCAATGAAGCTTTCTATAAGAAGGCAATTATTATAGTAAATGAGACCTATTTTTTTAGAGGTGCCGCAAAGACGCCGGCATTAATTCTTCCGAGTGAAAGAGCGGGAAAAGAAAGAAAAGAATATTATAATGCCTTAATTGAAAAAATAAACAAAGGCGAAATAAATGTAGAATATTTATTTTCACTTCCAAGAACAGAAGAGGCAATAATTGAATATGTGAGAAAGAACGGAAAAAATGGATGGGAAGAGATTAAAAAAGATTGGGAGGAATTAGTAGATCGCTGTGCAACTGTTTCATTAAGATATATAGAACATGATGACTTCATAAGTTGTATTATCGGTGATCATCACACTTTAATAGGGTGGAAAGGAGGTAAAGACAAAAGAATTATTGGAATTACTTATATGACAAATGGGATGTCTTTTTATAAAAATCTTTTTGACGAAATATTTGCAACTGGTTCAAATGCTCATCTTGAAGCGATACAAAGCATTGAAGAAAAGTTAAAAAAGATGAATCTTATATGATTTTTGTGTAATGGGCAATGATTTGCACCTTCATACGTTTTGGTTAATTAAATGATGATGAGGACAAAAATTTTATAAATGTTTAAACTGCAAAATTTATTTAAACTGCAAAATTTAAAATGAAATTTAAATCAACAGCAATTGCACATCCAAATATTGCTTATGTAAAATATTGGGGAAAAAAGGATGAAGAGTTAAGAATTCCGCTCAACAACAGCATTTCAATGAATTTGGGAAATTTATACACAAAAACAACAGTTGAGTTTGGCGATTTTGGCGAAGACATTGTAATAATTAACAAAAATGCTGCTGAAGAAAAAGCAAAGGAAAGAGTAGTTAAACATTTGAACAGATTTAGAAATTTGGCAAAGACAACATTAAAGGCAAAGATTGTAAGTGAGAATAACTTTCCTATGTCATGCGGAATTGCATCTTCGGCATCCGGTTTTGCCGCATTAACAATTGCGTGTGCATCCTCCTTAAATTTAAATTTAAACGAAAAGGAATTAAGCATAATGGCACGACTTGGAAGCGGTTCGGCGTGCAGATCTGTTCCTGATGGATTTACAGAATGGTCAATGGGAACCTGCAATGACGACTCTTATGCTGTCTCACTTGCACCCACGGAACATTTTGAAATTTATGATTTAATAGTTATCATTAGAGATGAAAGAAAAGAAATTTCCTCAACGAAAGGGATGCAAAAATTTAATCCTTATTTTTATGCACGGCTTGCCGAAGTGCAGGAAAATTTAAATTTCGTAAGAAAAGGTATAATTGAGAAAAATTTAAAGGCGCTTGGAACTTATACTGAAAAAGATTGCATTTCAATGCACACCGTGATGATGAATTCCGGATTGTTTTACTGGGAGCCAGAGACATTAAAAATCATGAAGGAAGTGTGGAATTTGCGGAAGAACGGAATTGAATGCTATTTCACAATTGATGCCGGTCCGAATGTTCATATTTTATGCCTGCCGGACAATAAAGAAACGATAAAGGAAAAATTCAGCGACAAATTTGAAATTTTAGAGTCAAAACCAGGAGGAAAAGCAAGAGTTACCGGTGAAGGTTTATTTTAACGTTCAAATCTTTCAAAATTTCACACATACAACTCCTGCACAACAGGTATCACATATTTATTGACTGTTTTATTATTTTCTGTCTTTTCTACTGCACCTGCAAAATCATCCTGAATAACATATTCCCTTCCACACCTTATTGCGTTCAGTCCTGCCTCAGTGCATATTCCGTTTATTTGTGCCCCGCTTAAATTTTCGGTCTTTGCCAATTCGCCAATATCTATATTCAGTGTATTCATCCTGTTCAGATAGATCTTAAAAATTTCACGTCTTCCTTCGTAATCACATAAAGGTATCTCAATAAGCCGGTCAAATCTTCCCGGACGAAGTAATGCATTATCAATTATATCTATTCTGTTAGTAGCACCTATAATTTTAATTCTGTCTAACGGATCAAATCCGTCCATTTCGGCAAGTAATTGCGTAAGCGTTCTCTGAACCTCTCTGTCGGCTCCTGATGTTTCACCAGAGCGTGAATGAGCAATTCCGTCTATCTCATCTATAAACAATATACACGGCGCATTTTCTTTTGTGTATCTGAAAATTTCCCTGACTAATTTTGCCCCTTCTCCGAGATATTTTTGTGCCAGTTCAGAAGCGATTATCTCCATAAATTTTGCATCTGTTGCGTTTGCGACTGCTTTGGCGAGCATTGTTTTTCCTGTTCCCGGAGGACCATAAAGCAGGATTCCTTTCGGAGGGCTTATTCCTACCTTTTTAAAAATTTCCGGGTTTTTCAGCGGCAATTCAACAACCTCCTTTACTGCTTTCTTTTGTTCCAGCAATCCGCCTATATCGGCATAAGTTACATTCGGCTTTTCATCTATATTCATAAGTGAAATTTCATGCGACTTTGGCAAAATTTCTGTAATTGCTCCGAAATCACTCCTCAGCATCACCTTATCTAACAACTCTACTTTTTTGTCAGATGCGTTTGTTACTACTATCTCGTGTCCAAAATTTATTGAGACAAGGACCCTTCCGTCTTCAAGCACATCTCTGACATTAGCAACGGGAAGGGGGTATTTTTGTACATTGTCTTTAAATTTTTTAATTTCTGCAGACAGCCGGTCTAATTCATCATGTAATTTCTTATTTTCCATTCGTAAGATAATATCTGTCTGTAAAATCTGCGAAATTTCAGTGCTTGGAATACTGCTCATACCGCCTCCCCAGTTAATTCCTTCATCAATATCGTTAATATCTGTCTTTTTATCCATTGTGTTATTTGTGTAAGGTTATTGGAGACTATTTTTATCCATTGTGTTATTTGTGTAAGGTTATTGGAGACTATTTTTATCCATTGTGTTATTTGTGTAAGGTTATTGGAGAATTTTTATATTTTCTTAACAAATCTCCACGCGCCACATGCCATACACCTTAATGCTATGTGTCTTTCAATCACATCTATTTTTGTATCAGGCTTTCCGCATTCCCTGCACAATACAAATTCATTTGTGTATTTTTTTATTTTATTATTTATCATTTCGTCTCTCATGGGCCTTTCAATTATTGCCCTTCCCCTCTCTATATCTCCTCTTGATGCCAGTTCCTTAAGCAAAAATGTAAAAATTTCATCCTGCGGGCGATGCAAAATACCTGCTATCTCGCTTAAATTTTTTATTATTGTTCTTGAGCCCTCTATAAAGGAATATATCTTTGGAATTTCAAACCTTTCATGCCTTAATGCCATCGGCGGAAGTTTGCTCATTGCCCTTTCCAGCAGTGCATTATATTCTTTGTCGTCCATAAAAATTTAATTGAAATTTAACTGAAATTTAAATAATAAAGACAGATGTTATGATATTATTGTATATACCTTGTTGCATCACTATTGTTTATTTCCGTCGGCTGAACTGTTTGTTCTTTTCCAAGCTGAACACGCGGAATTGGAAATGGCGGAGGAAGGTTTATCTCTCTTGAAATAACCGCGGTCTCCATCATACAGTTAGAGATTATAGAGTTATGAACTGTTTCTGCCATCTCCTGCGGAAGGCGCTTGTTTTCACTGGACCTCCATTCTATGAGTGCCTTATCTGTTTCTTCAGGATTTGCTGCAACATAAATTTCTCCCTCTATTCTTATAAAGCCGATATTCGGCTCATAATTGCTTACGAAAACAAATCCCACAGATAAACCGTTTTCTGCCTTCGTAAGATGTGTTAAAGTGCTTTTGCTGCTTATCTGAATTGTTTGTAAATTTGTTGCGCTTACAAATTTCCTCGCTTCAATTGCCTTATAACTTGCGGTTATATTCATTTTGTTGATGTATTATTAAGATTAATTAAAAAATTTACTGTTTTGAATTTTCTGTTTTACAATTCAATTAATTTTACGATATATTTTATCCTATAAATATTTACTTTGTTCTGTGAATCAAAGTGTTTGTCTCACTCCACACAGAACAGTTTAGAGCAAGAGAAGTGGCAATAAATATTGAATCGTTTATACAAAAAGGCAAAGAAAACCGATCAACATTACATTTTATTGGTCGGATGAATTTGCCTGCATGTTTAAAACAGGAACCTGCAGGTCCTGTCCAGTCCTGCCAGACCGTTGGTTCTCTTCGGGGATGTTATCAGTCAGTAATATATCGTACACACTGAGAGTTTCCTCTCTATTTAATGAACAATTTACAGAGCTACAGACTAGAGAAGCATCCGCAGGTGCGTTTTTAAAATCAACAGATTTTAAAATATACTGAAAATCTTTGAGATTTTCAATCTTTAAAAATCTTTGAGATTTTAAAATACTGAAAATCTTTGAGATTTTCAATCTTTAAAAATTTACGAAATTTTTAAATGAGAGCGAAGCGAACTTATCTTTAACTCTCCTGATAACTTTTGCTTTTGTTTTGTCATTTTGTTTGTTTAAAAGGCCCCCTAATCAACCAGTTGCCATTATCTCTCACGAAACAATCCCATCAATTCATTAGTGGGTGATTGACGTAAGATACTTTTCTTTACTAAATTAATTTTACGATCATTCAGATTAAATTAATGATTCATTATTAATTAGAAAAGATAAACAAAAAATACCATGATAAAATTTACCGAAATTTTGAAAATTCATAATATTAAAGAACTTTATGATTACCAGAAAGAAGCAATAGAGGAAACAGATAAAGGAAAAAATTTAATCGTTTCAACACCTACAGCAAGCGGAAAAACACTTATAGCAGAATACGGAATAGTAAAGGCATTAAATAATGGCGGGAGGGCAATATATGTTGTGCCGATGCGTGCATTGGCGAGAGAGAAGTTCGGGGAATTTAAAATTTATAAAAATTTCGGATATAATGTCTTGTTAGAAATGGGCGATCTGGAAAGTTTAGATGTTGAAACATTAAAGTATAAGTGGTTAAATTTTGACATTTTATTTGCCACTGCTGAAAAGATGGATGCAATTTTGAGGGCAAATGTTTCTATAAAAGGTCTAAAATTTTTAGTTGTTGATGAAATTCATTTTTTGGGCAGTCCTGACAGGGGCTCTGTTTATGAAATTTTAATCGCCAAATTGAGAAAAAATTTTCCCGACATTCAGATTCTGGGATTATCCGCTACTATTGGAAATACGGATGAACTGGCGAAATGGCTGAACGCATCACTAATTCAGTCATCATTTCGTCCCGTTCCGCTGACAGAGACGATTGAAACAAAAAAGGACTTAAAGACATTAGTTGCTGAAAATCTGCCTAAAGGAAACATTCTAATCTTTACAAACTCAAAAAAGAGATGTGAAAATTTATGCGTGGACCTAAGCGGACTCGAAATTTTTAAAAATACTGATTACCCGAAACCGGAAGATGAAATTTTAAATGCGATTGAATCACCGACAGAACAGTGCAAACTGTTATCTGACCTTGTCAGTAAAGGAATATCATTTCACCACGCCGGCCTGACAAACAAACAGCGTGAATTAGTTGAAGAAAGTTTTAAAAACGGAAAAATAAAGGTAATCGTTGCCACTCCTACCTTGGCTTACGGTGTAAATTTACCTGCACATACAGTGATTATTGAAAAACTGATCAGATACACCGACAGAGGAATGATTGAAATTCCTGTTTTAGAATATAAGCAAATGTCCGGCAGGTCAGGCCGGCCAAAGTATGATAAAGAAGGAATCGCAATAATTATGGCAAATAAATCCAAAGAAAAGCACATCCGCGAAAAATATATAAACGGAAAACCAGAAGACATTGATTCATACATTCTGGCAGAACCAAATTTAAGATTTCACACAATGTCATTAATTTCTGAAATTTCAGAAGTTGATGAAATCTTGAAATTTTTTGAT
Source organism: Candidatus Altarchaeum sp. CG2_30_32_3053 (assembly GCA_001873845.1). Taxonomy (GTDB): domain Archaea; phylum Altiarchaeota; class Altiarchaeia; order Altiarchaeales; family Altiarchaeaceae; genus Altiarchaeum; species Altiarchaeum hamiconexum. The sequence goes on from MNZY01000023.1 coordinate 7,237, forward strand.
ACGACATTTGGAATGTTTAGGTATAGGAATCCAGAGGCGGTTGAAAGAAACATTATCAATATAATTAATAAATTAAAGGATTGGAAATTTGTTGAAGAAAAAAATCATCTCTTAAATTTAACGCCTGTGGGAAACAGAATTAATCAGATGTATATAGATCCATTAACAGCAAACCGGTATATTAAAATTTTTTCAGACAAGCATTACTCCGGCAGTTATGACGACATTGACACACTCTTTATTTTGTGTATGGCAACAGAAATACTTTTGCTTTATATAAGCAGGGAGGAAGAAGACGATATTCTCGGTGAATTTTTATCACGGGAAAAGTCCGGATATCTTGAGGAGATTGGAGGAGATAAATATTTAGAGAGATTTAAAACAGCAAATATGTTCAATGCGTGGATAAATGAGAAAAGCGAAAATTATATTTATTCGGAATTTAACGCATCGCCGGGATTGCTGCATCAGAAGGTTGAAATTGGACAGTGGCTGATTTATGCTGCATGCGAGCTCGGGAAAATTTTAAAATTTCCGCAGTTAAAACATCTGATGGAGATGCATGTCAGGGTTAAGTATGGAATAAGAAGGGAATTAATTGAACTGATAAGTGTAAAAGGAATCGGAAGGGTCAGGGCAAGGGCGTTGTTTAATCGCGGCTTTGTAAATAAAGAAATGTTGAGAAAGGCAAGTGTTGAAGAAATTACAGTGCCTTTGAAGAGCAAAAAGATAGCAGTGGATATTAAGAAAGAGGTTGAGGTGATATAAATTTAAAGAGCCATGTATTTAAAGAGCCATGTATTTAAAGAGCCATGTATTTAAAGAGCCATGTATTTAAAGAGCCATGTATTTAAAGAGCCATGTATTTAAATAAAAATAAATTTGTAATACTTAAAAGAATAAAATTTTACTGCTTAAAAATTATCAAAATTCAGAATGGAACCTGCTCTAAAACTTATGGAAATAAAAAATTTCAAAGGTTGTAAGAATACAAAGATTGATTTTGGAAATTATAATGTTCTCATCGGGGCAAACGGAAGCGGAAAAAGTAATTATAGAAGCGTTTAGATTTTTAAAGGAAATAATATCGCCCGGAACAATTATAGTCATTTTGACATCTTTTGATAATATTGTTTTTGTCCATATTTATTCTTCAAATCATAATATGTAATATTGATGTTCAAAATAAATGATCAAAAGTTGAAATTTTCACTATAATAGGAAATGAGGTTAAAGAAAAATTAAATAAATACCTCAAAGTTATATCTTTGAAAAATTTAAAGAACGAAATAGAAGACAGTGATATTATCATTAATGCAACATCAGTCGGAATGTTTCCTAATGCTGACAAATGTCCGATAAAGGAATATTATATTTTATATTCCAAAAGAAAAGTTTGTAATGGATGTTGTATATAATCCGATTGAAACAAAAATTTTAGAATTTGCAAAGAAAAAAAAATTGTATGACTATTGACGGTGTTGATATACTTGTTTATCAAAGTATTGAGGCATTGAAAATCTCTGGCTGAATATAGAACCAGAAGAATATTTAATTGACATTATGAAAAAGTCAGTAATTAAGAAACTGAAAAAAAGACAGAAAATTTAATGGCTCTTACATTTGAATCTGTCATGATGCAAAAATTTTTAAAATTTCATACAAATTTTTTATTTATATATTTATTTCTTCAAATCATAATAAATATTGATGTTTAAAATAAAGAATCAAAAATTTAAAAATTTACTATAAAATTTAAAATTCAACAAAAAATTCAATTTAAAAATTTTTAAAATGAATAGAAAAAATTTGTTAAAGGGCAATGACTTTTTTGGAAATTTAAAAAATTCAGGTATTTTAGTTTTGGTTGTAATTGGAGTTGTTTTGATCTTAAGCGGAAATGTTAGTGCAGCAAATTGTGGTGGTGCAGTGCAATGTGGTTGTGGAGATACTTTAACCTCATCACTGACTATGACAGGAGATTTGAGTAATTGTCCTGGAAATGGAATTATATTTGAAGCTGATAATATAGTTTTAGATTGTCAGGGACATACAATTGAAGGAGATGGTTCTGGATATTTATTTGATTATGGAATCTATTTAAATAGCAG
>MNZY01000024.1 GCA_001873845.1 Candidatus Altarchaeum sp. CG2_30_32_3053
TAAAAATCAACCAAAGTATAATGTTCCCGATGAAATTTTAGGTGCTCATCCCTTTAAGTTGGGATAATTAATTTGTGAGATATTTTTTAAAAATCTGCTTAAAAATTAAAATTGAATATTATAAATTTAATTTTAAACATTACAGGACATACACAAAACAAATATGAATTCTTGACTTTTTATGTTCATTTACAAAATAATCTAAGTAAGTCCTATAACTTATAAAAATATTAGTAAAAAACAAATATATAATTATCCCAATTTTAGTGGGGCAGCACCCAAAAACCAATTACAAAAAGGAATGAGAATTTCTACTTTATTTGATTTCTGACATAATTTTATAACTAATTTTATAACTAATTTTTAAGCAATTTTACAATAACAAAATGCTGAAAAAAAGCGTAAAGGAAATAGAAAAAGATATTGAGGACTTTTGGAACACTCATAATATTGCGACTCAATTTAAAAATTTAAATAAAGACAACAACAAGCAATTTTATTTTTGTCAGGGGCCGCCATTTACAAGTGGAGAAGCACATATTGGACATGCGTGGAATCATATCATCAAGGACGCAATAATTCGCTACAAAACAGCACAGGGCTATAATGTTTTTAAGCGGGCTGGTTGGGATATGCACGGACTACCGATAGAAGTAAAGGTTGAGGGAAAATTTGGAATAAAGACAAAAAAAGACATTGAAATTTTCGGACCTGATAAATTTATAGCAGAATGTAAAAATTTTGCAATAACAAATATGCAGGCAATGACATCCCAGCTGAAAGAACTTACTGTGTGGCTTGACTGGGAAAATCCTTATCTGACAATAGATAAACATTATATGGAAAGTGTCTGGTTTGGAATTAAAAAAGCACATAAAAAAAATTTGTTGTACGAGAAGGAGAAGGTCATCCACTGGTGTCCAAGATGCGAGACCGCAATGGCCGGCTATGAAGTAGCAGACGGATATAAAGAGGTTACAGATACGGCAATATATGTCCGGACAAAATTAAAATTAAAGAGTAATAAGAGTAGTAATAGCAATAATAGTAGTAATAGCAATAATAGTAGTAATAGCAATAATAGTAGTAATGGTCATAGTAGTAATGGTCATAGCAATAATGATAATATTACTGATAATAACGACAAATTTAATAAATTCAATGATGCATCCATCGTTATATGGACAACAACTCCATGGACGCTTCCTGCAAATGTTGCAATTGCAGCAAACCCTGATATTGATTATTGTATTCTTGAATATAAAAACGAGAAAGAAGAAACAGAAAAAATAGTATGCAGCAGGAATAGTATAAACCGCATCTTTGGAGGGCAAAAAAGCAAGGTAAAAAAAGAAACAAAAACAAAAAAGTACAAGGATGATGTGTTTGGAGTTAATGCAAGGACCGAATATATTAAGATAGAAAATCCGGAAAATTCAGAGGAAAGTAAAGCATACGAAGGTAATAAAGACGAATATGAAGGATATGAAGAATATGAAGAATATGAAGATGAAAATTTAAACATCACCGGGACATTTAAAGGAAAAGAACTTGAAAATTTAAAATATGAGCCGATATTAAACATTCCATTGCAGGAAGAAATAGAACACAAAATTGTAATGGCAAAAGAATTAGTTTGTGAAGAAGATGGTTCCGGATGCGTGCACATTGCCCCGGGACACGGGGAAGAAGATGAATATGTTGGAGAAAAATATCGTCTTTCGTCTCCTTCTCCTGTTGATGAATCAGGAAAATTTACAATAAAGCCATACAAAGGAATTTATATAAAGGATGCAAATAAAATAATCATAAATACATTGAAAGAAACAAGAAAATTATTGAAAACAGAAAATGTAACGCATACTTATCCTCATTGCTGGCGATGTCATACGCCACTTTTACTGAGAAAGACAAAGCAATGGTTTTTAGCAATCTCAAAAATAAGGGATGAATTGCTAATGGCTAACAAAAATATCAACTGGGTTCCGGATTTTATCGGACACGGTGGAAACAGCCGATTTGAGAACTGGATAAAAGAACCAACTGATTGGTGTATAAGCAGACAAAGATACTGGAATACTCCGCTTCCGATTTGGAAGTGTAAATATTGTAACAACATTGATGTGATTGGGACAATTCCTGAATTAGCAGAAAAGGGTTATTTTGTTGAAGGAGGAAATTTAAAAAAGATAAATAATGAGTCCGAAATAACCGACATACATAAAAATTTTGCTGATAATCTTGTAATGAAATGTGAGAAATGCGGAAGCAATATGCACAGAGTAAAGGATGTTATGGATGTATGGCTTGATTCCGGAAGTGCATCATGGGCAAATTTAGGATACCCAGCAGATAAAAGCATCATGTTTCTGTTTCCTCCTGACTTTATAACCGAAGGAAGTGACCAGACAAGAGGGTGGTTTTATTCGCTTTTGGTTATGGGAACTATTGCCTTTGATTCACCTGCTTATAAAAATGTCCTTTATCATGGATTTACACTTGATGAGAAGGGTAAGAAAATGTCAAAATCACAGGGAAATGTTATAAATCCAAAGGATGTAATAGGCAAATTTGGAGTAGATGTTATGCGAATGTATGTTTTAAGTGCAACCCCGTGGGATGATTTGAAATTTTCAATGGAAGAGGTTAAAAATACTGACAAATTAATGAATATGCTGTTAAATGTTGTTGCCTTTATAAAGACATACAGCGGACTTGATAATTATGTTCGTGATAAACATAAGAGCAGCAATGAATATTTTGACAAAATAAAAAATTGTTTGCAGATTGAGGACAAAATGTTAATTTCTCTTATTAATTCACTTGTGAAAAATACAGAACAAAATTTTGATAAATTTAACATTCATGCAAGTGTCAATGAAATGGAAAAATTTATAAATATTATAAGCAGGTATTACCTCAAAATCATAAGACGAAGGGTGTGGATGGAAAAAGAAAGTATGGAAAAAGAAACCGCTTATTTCACTTTGTTTTACACTATGGATAAATTTTGTAAAATTTTGGCACCGATAGCACCACATATTGCAGAATATATATACAGAACACTTTTTATTCCAGTGAGTGAAAGAGAAGAAAGCATACATAAGTGTTCATTTCCTGAATATGATAAATCCCTGATTGACGAAAAATTAAATATAAAACTTGAGATCTGTAATAATATTGTTACTTCTGTTTTGTCTGCAAGAGAAAAGGCTAAAATAAAACTGAGATGGCCGATCAGAGAAATAACTATTAATATAGAACAGGCTAAAATAAGCGACCTGAATGAAGTAGAAGAGGCAATCTTAACACTGGCAAATGCAGAGAAAATTTCTTATAAAAAGGTAGAGACCATTATAAAAATCAGGCCGAATTATGCCTCTTTGGGAAAGAAATTTAAGGAGAAAACAGCAGATGTTGTTAATATAATCGGCAAAATTTCTGATGAAGAATACAAAATAATATGTAGGGATGGAAAAATAAAAATTAACAACTTTGAAATAACACGGGAGGATATAAAAACCGAAACACTGCTTCCTAAAGGAATTGTGGGTGAGAAATTTGACGGAGGAATTGTGTACATTAATACACAGATTGATGAAGACTTGTTCCGGAGAGGTATAGCACAGGAAGTGATAAGAAGGATTCAGACGATGAGAAAGGATTTAAACCTTGAAGAACTGGATGTTGTGGAATGTGTTATTGAATGTGATGGGGAATTCAGCAGGATAATTAACGACTTAAAAAATTTGATTGAACATGAAACAAGGACAAATATAGATTTAGTTTTGCTGCATTCGGAAAAAATTTCAAAGGAATATTATGCGAAGGACTGGGAGATTGTGGATTTTGAGATTAAAATTGGAATGAAATCTTAATCGGGTTATTGTTTTAGGCAATTATTTTTGAATACTTGATAATCATCTCGCTGTTGCCGGATGTCTAAAAGTCATTGAAATTTTAAAATACTTGAAATTTGGGTGATTTTAGGTGCTCGTCCCTTTAAATTAAGATACTTGATTTGTAAGGTATTTTTTAAAAATACAATAAATTTTTTGAAATATCTTTTAAAAATCCAAAAGATTTTTAAAGATTGAAAATCTCAAAGATTTTTAGTATTTAAAAAATCCCACAGATTTTTTAAAGATTGAAACCGAAGGTTTCAGTATTTTAAAATCTTGTAGATTTTTAAAGATTGAAAACTTGCAGTTTTCAGTATTTAAAAAATCCCACAGATTTTTTAAAGATTGAAACCGAAGGTTTCAGTATTTTAAAATCTTGTAGATTTTTAAAGATTGAAAACTTGCAGTTTTCAGTATTTAAAAAATCCCACAGATTTTTTAAAGATTGAAACCGAAGGTTTCAGTATTTTAAAATTTCGTAAATTTTAAAAGATTGAAAATCTCAAAGATTTTCAGTATTTAAAAAATCCCACAGATTTTTTAAAGATTGAAACCGAAGGTTTCAGTATTTTA
>MNZY01000249.1 GCA_001873845.1 Candidatus Altarchaeum sp. CG2_30_32_3053
AAAATACGCTCACTTCGTTCGTGTCTTTTCAAATTCTCCGCGAATTTGAAAATAACCTCACTTCGTTCGGATATTTTAAAATCTTTGAGATTTTAAAATTGCAGGTAAATTTCCTACCCCCCGAGTAGTTACAAAAAATCAAACAAAACTCATTTCAAAAAATTTACCTTCCAAAAAAGTTAGTTAATCCCTGCCTCTGCAAGTTTCTTAACTATTGCCTCGGTATTATCATTCTTTGTTATATCTATTGTTACAGGCATCGGTTCTAAATGAAAGATATCGCTTTTGCTTCTTTTCATTCCTTTTCCGTCAATTACAACCATCTTCCCTATTTTATTAACAACAGCACAGTATTTTCCTGCATCTTTTCCCTTAATCTTTTTACATACTCTTCCAATACTCAATATCATCTTACAAAAACTTTATTTTATTTTATTTTTAAATTTTATTTTATTTTTTATTTGCTTTTTTTATATCCGATAGTAATTATTTGCACAAAAAATTAGTTTTTCAAAATTAAATTAATTTATTGTTTCCATTTTTTGTTTTGCCTCGATAGCTCAGCTGGTAGAGCGTCCGACTGTTAATCGGCAGGTCGCAGGTTCAAGTCCTGTTCGAGGCGTCCATTTTATTTGTACCTGAGTTTTAAAGATATTTAAAAAAATGGCTAAAAACACCTTTAAAATATGTTTTTTATTGCCACCAATTTTATCTATTTGTCAAGGTCAAAACACCATAACTTTGAAACTCATGTTATATTTATTTATGGGCCCGTAGCTTAGTCTGGTTAGAGCGCTCGGCTCATAACCGAGCGGTCAAGAGTTCAAATCTCTTCAGGCCCACATTTATATTATATCATTAAAATAGACATTCATTAAAATTTATATAAAAATTTATATAAAAACACATTAAAATTTAAAAATATATAAAATGGTCAGAAGATTGAGCATAAAAAAGGTATTTAATCACAAGCACGAATCCACCAGAAGGGTAATGAAAATTGAAAAAACACCGAATAATGTTTTGCTGTATAAAGAAAATTTTGTGTATAAAGTAAAGAAGGACGGAGATAAATATATAAAGGTCAGAAATGGAGCGGGAAAAGAAATCACGGAAGAAATAACAAAAACGGAAATGAAAAAATTCAGAGACCGGCTGCAAAAATTTCTCCCTTAAAATCTTTCTGATTTTAAATTTTATATTTTTGCTGTGTTCATAATTTTGTATTTGTTTTTCTTAAAATTTCTTAAAATTTCTTAAAAGAAGTAAATTTGTGCTTTGCTGTCCAAATTATTGCCGGATTATCTCCTTTACTCAGCCATTCCTTTTAACAGATTAATTGTATATGCAAGTGCAACAGCCAAAATCCCTATTCCTATATAAAGAGTCCATTCATCCGCCTTAAAGTCTATAACCATCACTGCTTTACAGATCGCAACAACAGCAGCGAGCAATATTGTAGTTAAAAATTTCGGGCTGTCCTGAAGATAAAAAACCAATGCCCCGATTAATGCAGTTATTATAAGAATAGTCATAGTATCACTTAGCATATCTTTTGCTTCCTTCGCCATTAAACTGCCTTCATTTTCCATTGCCGTGCTGTAAAGTGATTTTGATATATTTATCAGCGACAATGCTCCCATTACAAGAAGAAGGAAAATTAAAGTAACGGCAATTGTTTTATTTCCTATTTTCCCTGCCTTTACTATAGGGTCTATATTTGCTTTTACCATTTTAGATTGCTTTATTAATTTTATTAATATTAAAAAATTTGGTGCTGCCCCACTAAAATTGGGATAATTATATATTTGTTTTTTTACTAATATTTTTATAAGTTATAGGACTTACTTGGATTATTTTGTAAATGAACATAAACAGTCAAGAATTCATATCTGTTTTGTGTATGTCGTGTAATGTTTAAAATTAAAGTTATAATATCCAATTTTAATTTTTAAGCAGATTTTTAAAAAATATCTCACAAATTAATTATCCCAACTTAAAGGGATGAGTACCAAATTTATTCTCCCATTATCTGCACAACGGTTTTTCTTTCTCTTGGCCGCGTGTCCAGTTCTACAAAAACGAGCTGCTGCCATGTTCCAAGAATTAAATTTTTGTCTTTGAACGGAATCATTATGTCCGGCTTTAACAAACTTGCTTTAACATGACTTCTGCCATTATCGTCATTCCACCGTTTGCCGTGTTCATAGTTAATATCTTTCGGAGCAATTCGTGCAATCGCATCCCTGAAATCATTTAACAATCCGCTTTCATATTCAATCGTTGTAATTGCACCGGTTGCGCCAACGGCAAAAATTAGAATAATTCCGTTCTCTAAATTTGTTTCCTTTAATATATTTCCAACATCTTCTGTGATATTTATAATGTCATTCTCTCCTTTTGTGCGAAATTCCAGAAATTTTGTAATTATGACCATTGTAATTGTCCATTTAAAAATTTAAATTTTCCCTAAATATTATTTTTATTATTATTATTTTACCATCTGTGAAAATCCTCAGTTTTTTAAATAATTTAAAAACTTCAAAGATGCCTCCTTAAATCCTTATAAACCCTTCCAACATTTTCCTTCCATGTTAAAAATTTACCTGGAGACGGATAATTCCTGTAAAGTTCCTTTACTTCTTTCATCTTTTGGACAGTATAAACAAGTTTTTTTGCCGTGCTTAAAATAACTATTGATCTTGCTATTCGCATTATTTTCTCTGTCGCGCTTAAATTTATTTCCTCCCCTTCTGAAATTTTAAGCAAATCCCCTTCCTGTATCAGACCTGCACTCATTCCGGAATTTATTTCATCATCGCTTAAATTCTGTAAAAAGATTCTGAATAAATCCAGCGAGGCAATAGTTCCACCGTAATTTTTCATATAATCAGAATTGTATTCCCACAAGTCATCTATTGAAATTTTGCCAGTACCGTCCTTGCCGTTTCTTTCATAAATTTTCTTTATTGTCATTCCCGCAAAATACCCTGCCCTCATCGACTGCCCGATTCCGCCGCCGTGAATCGGATTTACCTGACAGGCCGCATCGCCGACAAGTATAATTCCAATTCCATTATGCATTGCAACAAGTGAATCAATTGGCCTTCTTGTCGGACTAATACCTCCGCCGGCATTGATAATTTCACCATTTAAAAATTTTTCTCCCCTGAATTTTCCATAGGCCTCATAATATTTTTTTGGCTGTGCGGGATGCAAAACACCAATGCCAACATTTAATTCATCACCTTCCGGAAATTCCCACACATATCCGCCGGGGGAAAATTTACTGCTTAAATAAATATGACAATGATGCGGATATTCAAAATTATATTTTTTAATTTCCCTGTAACATACTACAAATTCATCTTTGCCGGTTTCTTTTTCCATAAGACCGTCATCATTAACCTTCTTCCTGACAACCGCATTAAATCCTGATGCGTCAATAACAATTTTGCATTCAATCTTTTCATTTTTCACTCCGTTCTCTTTTCTCTCAACGATAATGCCTTTTTCATAAAAGTCCGTAAATTTTGTATTGTCCATTAAACAGACATTTTTTATCTGCCTTAATAAGCGCTGCCCGAATTTAGGTCTGTCAAGCATATAGCCCCAGTTCATTGTTTTAACATCAAATACCGTCTTTCTGTCAGGAGAAAATACCTTTATTCCCTTTATTCTGTCCTTTACTTCTTCATCAGGATATTCTAAATTTATTTTTTCATATAAAAAGTCAAAGAACTCCTTCCCTATTGCATCGCCACAAATTTTTTCGCCAATTTTTTCTTTTGGTTTTGCATCTATTAAACATACGGATAAATTTGAATCATCCAGTGTTTTTGCTGCAATCGCACCCCCGGGACCTGCCCCGACAATAACGACATCATAATACATTTTATAAATTAAAAAGTGATTAAGAATTAAATTTATATACAAAAAATTAAAATTCTGATAAGATATTTGATATTTTATTAAACAGCGATTTTCATTGCCCATTTAATTCTCATAATTTCACCCTAATTAAGAAATCCATTTGTAACTTAAATTCTTATTCCTAAACCATGGAACTTTCAATGGTTTGCTAAAACATTTTACTTGATTTTAGGATGAGAGTGTGTGCCCTTTTTTTTCATGTTTACAACCACATCATCATCTTTAACAACCATATTTTTTAATGTCCATCTTTAAATATCAATATATAATTATGAAAATTAAAATATAAATACTT
>MNZY01000248.1 GCA_001873845.1 Candidatus Altarchaeum sp. CG2_30_32_3053
AGGAATTATTAAATATAATGTATGCAATAATGGAACAGTTGATACTACTTATACGCTTTCGGCAACAGGAACATGCCCAGGATTTACAATTGGACTACCTCAGCCATTAACATTATCTTTAACTCCTGGACAATGTAATGAAGTTAATGTATCAGTAACAACCCCATCAACAGGTGGAACATGTGTAGTTACTTTAAATGCAAGCAATGTAACTTATGGAATATCAGCAACTGCAACAGGACAAATAAATGCAACACCATGCAATGCAAGCATTTCAATTACCAAATCTGCACATCCTAGAATACTACCGGAGTTTGGTGGGAGGGTAACATACCTCTACAAAGTAAAAAATACTGGAAATGTTACTTTAACAAATATTACAGTAGTGGACGATAAATGTGATAATGTTATATGTCCAAAAACATCATTAGATCCAGGAAGGGAGATGAAATGTACATGTGGAACTTGGTTAAATCAAACAACAACAAATATTGCAAATGTAACAGGAACATCACAATGTGGACCAATCGTAAAGGCAAATGCAACCGCTACCGTAATAGTTCTTCCTTCTTGGGAGGGTGGTGATCCAGTTGAAGTGATAAAAACAGCAAATACTTCAACAGCATCTTTTAATGATACAGTTTTGTATACAATTAATGTTGCCAATAATTTCAATGAAACAATAAACATATCCCTTAAAGATACTGCTCCCAGTGATCAGTGTTTTATAGGTACTTTAACTGTATTTTGTACTTTGCCAGGATATGGGCGGGATAATATGTCTGTAGACTCAACTGCAATCAATTTCAACAAGACGACTCTTTGGCAATTCACAGATGACCCATCAGAATGTCCAATCGATTGGTGGGTCAATATGCCTGATGTGCCTCCAAATATGACTTGTAGCATGAACGTGACTGCAAGAATTATAAATAGAACCTATTTGAAACTGATTAATAACGTTACTGTGGTAGCAAATAATAAAACACATGCTGCTGCTACAAACGATAGTGCGACAATAACTATAACGAGACAAAATAATGAGTCATGTACAGGAAACAATCAATGTACAAGCGGAAACTGTTTTAAAAGTATTTGTAGACCAGCAGGTTACAATTGTGATAATGATGCAGACTGCACCGGAAGTCAACGCTGTAATAATGTAACACATACATGCTATACTCCTGGCATTGTTCCGCCAGTAGGAGGAGTTTGTACAACATGTATTCATCAGCCATATGGAGGAATTCCACTTGGGCAAGTAACAACAACACAACAAATTTCAACAACAATTCCTGATACAACAACGCCCGGAAGTCACTGCTTTAAGATGGAATGTACTACAAACACACATCAGGACGGAAAATTAACAACAAGCAGTACAAAGAATGTGCCAGTCGCAGCAGATATATTATTGACACTTCCAGATGGCAAGGATGTAATTATTCATACAAACGCAAACGGTGAAATTTGCTATAATTTTGGATGCGGAATTTATAAAGTAATTGTTCCAAAGAATGTTTGTGGTGAAGAATACAGCAGGACAATAACAACAACTTACGGGAAACTTCACATAACCCCATCTGATTTGATCAAGGCAAAGATTAATGAGACATTGACATACATTATAAAAGATGACAGCGGAAATGTAGTTAAAGGTGCAAAGGTTAGTATTGGATTGCCTGATGGAAATGTGGCAAAAACATCTGATTATGCAGGAAAGATAACATTTAATGCAGGAGAAAAAGAAGGGAGTTATACTCTAAAAGTATCAAAGGACTGCTATGAAAATGACACTTTAACAGGAACGATTATAATGCCAAAACTTGTTATAAAATGTGATTCAGAAGTTAATATAAATAAAACACTGTGTTGTTATGTGAAAGATCAGGACGGAAATAATGTTGAAGGTGCAAATGTAAAATTAACAATGCCTGGCAGAGAAATATTATTAATTTCAGATGCAAGCGGAAAGGTCTGCACAAATGAAACACAAATTGCAGGTGATGTTACAGCAATAGCAAGCAAAGAAGGATACGAAGACTCAAATATTGCAACAGGCAAAATTATAAAAGAAAAAATTCCTTGCGATACAGCAATATGTCCATGCGGATGTATTGAAGGAACAACACAATGCAAGCCATGCCCTGAATGTAATATATTTGGATTGCCATGCTGGATATTGTTGTTGCTTTTAATATTGATAGCACCTTTGCTTTTCCTCTTATTAAGAAAGAAAAAGATATATGCAGACGAAGAATCAATAAATAAAGCAATTAAAGAAGAACAACTTGAAAACATGGCAAAGCAGTATGACAAAATTTATGTCTCAAGAAAGAGTTATGACAAAATATGGGGAATGGACATAGAAGATAAAATAAAGAATAAATTTGAATATGTGGATTTAGACGAAAAAGGCGAAAAATACCAGCAGGAATGTGGTGACGAGCATGTTGCAAGAGCAAAACAACAGAATCTTGGCCTGTTAACCGCTAACGATGAAACAGCAAAGAAGGCAAAGGAAAACAAGATAAAGATAAAAAGATATGAAGAAATATAAGAAAAGAAAGGATTAAATTTTTATTTCCTTTCTTTATTTTTCTTTTTTAAGTTTTAGAGGTTTTTTAAATTTTTAGGGGGCGATATGGAAACAATAGAAGTTGAAGAAGATTTATTTTGGCCAAGAAAGATATATAAATTTAAAGGTATAAATAATAGTATATAGTTCAGTGAATTCTTTAGAGAAGCAAAAAGGGAAATCAAAATTGTTGCTGGAGAGTTATATGCTCCTCACTATTTAAATCCATTGGAGACAAACAGCATTGAAACAGCAATAAAAAAGGTGTTCAAATAGAAATTATTTTTGGACCTTCTTTGTACATAGAAAATAAGCGTCTTTTAAAAATGGCGTTTGAAGGAAAAATAAACTTATATAAACTTCCAACAAGGGTTGATCAGCATTTTAAGATAATAGATACAAAGCATGTTTTCATTGCGACAAAACATGATATAATAGTAAAATAAGATAAAGAAACGACAAATTTATGTATTGGAAGGGGGACAAAGAAAGTTTTGATGGAACAGAATACGAAAAGGTTTTTAACTTCTTACTTAAATACGCTTCGTTTGTAGAACATAAGGATATTATAAATACATTCAGAAAAAGAAAGGTGGAATATAAAGAAGGAAAAGTAATAAATGCTTATGGTTTCATTAAGATGAAGGAAAAAAATGAGATAGAATAAGCTACAGATGAATAAATAACTAAACTAGAAACATACTTAAAAAGCAACTAAATGAAAAAAAGGCTCATATTTTTAATAGAGAGGTATACTTAAAATTATGCGAAACATTAAAATTGCTGATTTTTTAGGTATTGTAAAAAGTACAAAAAATTAATGATAGCATTGATAACTTGTGACACTATTTCAATAACAATTATGAGATTGTAATCTTATATTAAAAAAGAACATTTTCATCTCAAATATAATTTATAACAACAAATATAATTTATAACAAATATAATTAATCACTCCTTAAGAAATAAGAGCTAAAAGGGATTGAAAGCAATTATGCAAAAATCCAACAGAGTTTTGACGCTATGTTATAAGGATGAATGACCTTACTTCTTAATCACTACTATTTTTCCTTTAAAATTTCGCAACCCGTATTTTTTTATTTTTCAATCTTTCTTTTTTTCCCTTCCGAAATCATCCTCAAATCTTTCAATATCATCCTCTTTGAGATATTCCCCTATCTGCACCTCCATTATCTCTAAAAGCACCTTTCCTGGATTTTCTAGCCGGTGAGTGAATCCTGAAGGAATAAATGTACTCTCTCCGTTTCTCAAAAACATTTCTTTGCCATCAACAACAATTTTAGCCATTCCTTTTACAACTATCCAGTGCTCGCTTCTGTGATAATGCATCTGCAAACTCAGCCGTTTTTTCGGCAGAACAACAATATGCTTTATCTTATACCTTTCTCCATCCTCTAACACAGTATACTGCCCCCAGGGCCTGTAAGATGTTTTATCTGTAATTGCCCTCTCATCCCCCTTATCTTTCAGAATTTTAAAAATTTCCTTAACCTTTTGTGTTTCTCCTCTTCTGGCAATCAGCAGAGCATCCCATGAGTCAATAACTGCTAAATTTTCAACTCCAACCAGTGCAGTCAGCCGCTTTGTTATGACTAAATTTTTTGAGGCATTAATAGAAATATATTCTCCAAACCCTGCGTTTTCATTTTCATCTTTATCGTAAATTTCATATATTGCATCAAAACTCCCCAAATCATTCCACGGGGTATTTAAAGGAACAACAAATACATTTTTTGACTTTTCAATAATTCCGTAATCAACAGAAATTTCAGGGATTTTTTTGTAAATTTCAGCCAGATCATCGCTGCTTTCAAACGCATTATAAATTTTAGGGGTCATGTCTCTGACTGTTTCAGTAAAAATTTTTGTATTAAATATGAACATTCCGCTGTTCCATAAATATCCTTCCCTAACATACTTCTTCGCGGTTTCCAAATCCGGTTTTTCCTTAAAGTCATTAACTTTGAATAGCTTATGACTTCCTTCGTTTCCTTCTTTTGTTGATTTTCCCGCCTTTCCGATTCCTATGTAACCATATCCGATATGAGAAGTAGTTGGCGTTATTCCGAAGGTTACTAATCCTTGATTTGCTAAATTTTCCCCTGTTTTAAATGCCTCCACATATGGATTGTTTGCATCTATAACATGGTCGGATGGAAGGACTTGGACATTGCAGTCTCCGTAAATTTTTTTAATTGCCTTTATTCCAAGATAAATTGCAGGAAGTGTGTTCTTTCCCGATGGCTCTAGAAGAATATTTTTTTCAGGAATGTTTGTGCTGATTTCTTTCAGTTCGTTCAAAACCATGAATTTATAGTTGTTGTTTGTTACAATAAAAATTTCATCTTCGTCCGAAAATAACTTTGCCCTCTCAACGCTTTTTTGGAATAACGACTTATTGTCAAAAATTTTTATGAACTGTTTTGGAAGCTGCTCTCTACTTAATGGCCATAAGCGAGTTCCTTTTCCGCCGCACAGGATTATAGTTTTCATCATAAATTTATTATATTTTAAATTTTATATTTTAAATTTTTTAACTAATTGATTATACTTAATGTTTAATTCATATTTTTAAAGAAATCTATCAGATTTAAGCCTTGAATATTAAAATAATTGGTGCTCATCCCTTTAAATTAACCTCACTTTGTTCGGATATTTTAAATCTTTGCGATTTTGAAATGGAATAATTAATTTGTGAGATGTTTTTTAAAAATCTCCTTAAAAATTATATTTTCAAATAAATAAATTTTTTGAAATATCATTTAAAAATCCAAAAGATTTTTAAAGATTGAAAATCTCAAAGATTTTCAGTAAAATTGCATAAAGCATTATTAGTGCTATTACAAAATATGTTTCAGGATTTATAGGGGAAAATATTAGAACTATTAGTAAAAAAACAAATATATAATTATCCCAATTTTAGTGGGCCAGCACCGAAAATTTAACATAAACACACTTTTCAACATTTTCCTCTTTATCTTTCAGACTGAAAAATTTATCTAAAATGCCTCACTTAGGATATTATAAAAACCGAAAAAAATTAAGAAACAGAAAAAAAAAAACAAATAAGAAATTTCTTATTACCTTC